>CBQVAZ010000131.1:0-8325 GCA_967720205.1 uncultured Gemmatimonadaceae bacterium
ACGAGCGACAGGCGACTCGGCCACAATCCACAACCTTCGTCATGTCCAAAACGAAAGAAGCCGCACGCGCCGGCATTACCATGGGCAGCGCGCTCGCCATCACGATCTCGTGGAGCGTCAACCACTCGATCTTGTGGGCGATCCTGCACGGATTCTTTTCGTGGCTGTACGTGATCTACTTCGCGCTCGTTAAGCGTTAGTTAGGCGTCGAACGTAAGGCACGAGGCGCGAGACCCTCCGGCGCGGAGGACTTGCGGATACGCGTGCGGCGAGCGATTTCCACGGCCGAGCTCGTTGTCTCGTGCCGCGCCGCCCAACGCCTGACGCCCCACGCTAAGTGCTTACACCCGACGTCCGTACCACAATCGACAGCATCACGCTCGATGAGCCTTGGTCGCTCATCGAACGCTTCACAACTCTCAGGCGTGAGCACCCGGACGATGTTCGAACCGCCGCCGAGGAGATCGTAGCTCGCCTCAAGCGACTGGGGATTCCGGTCGACGTGCACGATCCGGAAGTCTTTCTCAGCATTCCAGGAAAAGGGAGCGTCGAGGCCAAAGGGCTAGGCGCGACATTTCGCGCCAAACCGATGGCGATGAGCGTCGCATATCCCGATGGAATCACCGCACCGCTCGTGTACGCGCCTGCGCGTTATGCGCGCGGCGCCGATGAGCTCTTCTCGCGCAACTTGCTGGGCGACGGCGCGCTCGACATGCGCGGCAAGATCGTCGTGAGCGAGGGCTTCGGCATGCCGGGCAAGGTCTCCCACTTCGAGGCCGGCGGCGCGTTAGGCATGATCGCCGTCAACCCCGGCAAGAATGCGCATTGGGGCATCTGCACGAACGTCTGGGGGACGCCGGACCTGCGCGATCTGCCGCGCAAGCCGACGCTCGCCGTCGTCGCAGTCAACAACCCCGATGGGCTCGCACTCATCGAGCACGCCAAGCGTGGCGGCGAAGTCACCCTAACGACAAACGCGACTGAGGGCTGGTTCCGCTCGCCCATTCCGGTCGTCACTATCCGCGGTACGGAAGAGCCGGAATCGTTCGTGCTCCTGCACGGTCACTACGACTCCTGGGACTTCGGCATCGGCGACAACGCGGTCGGCGATGCGACGATGCTCGAAGTCGCGCGCGTGCTCTGGAATAACCGAAAGTCGCTCAAGCGATCAGTCCGAATCGCGTGGTGGCCCGGACATTCGACGGGCCGCTACGCCGGAAGCACATGGTTCGCGGATCGCTTCGCCATAGATCTCTACGAGCGCTGCATCGCGCAGATCAATTGCGATTCACCCGGCTGCCGCTGGGCGACCGTGTACAAGGACATTTCCTGGATGGATGAAGCGGAACGATTCGCGCAATCCATCATCAAGGACGTGACGGGTCAGGAATCTCAGGGCGAGCGACCGCATCAGGCAGGCGACTACTCGTTCAACAACATCGGCATCACGAGTTTCTTCATGCTGCTCTCGACGATGCCTGACGAGTTGCGCGAGCAAAAGGGCTACTACGGCGTCGGCGGCTGCGGCGGCAACATCGCCTGGCACACAGAAGAGGATCTCATCGACATTGCGGATCGAGAGATCCTCATCAAAGACATGCGCATCTACGCCGCCGCGGCGATGGCCGCCGCGAATGCGACCGTCGCGCCGTTCGACTTCGTGAAAACGCTCGACGGATTCTCCGAGACGCTGGAACGCTACGACGCCGGCGCTTGTGGCAAGTTCGACTTCGCTCCAGCGCGCCAGGCGATCGGCGATCTCCGTGCCACGCTGAGCGACTTCGGCAAACACACAAGCTCTCTCCAGGGCGCCGCAATCAGCGACAAACGCGTGCAGCGCGCCAACGCCGCGATCCGCCGGCTCGCTCGGCTCTTGGTGCCGGTCAACTTCACGCGCGGACCGGCGTTCTTCCACGATCCCGCCGAATCGATCCCCGCGCTGCCTGACCTGCATCCGGCTCTCACGTTAGGCGATGCGCCGCCGGATCAAACGGGATTCATCGTGACGCACCTGACTCGCGGCCAGAACCGTCTGGTCGCCGCCCTGCGCGACGCGCGCCGCGTCGTCGAGGACGCGATGGCGTGAAGCGCCGCGGTGTTGTCGCCGCGATCGCTGCTGTTGCGTTCGCGGGGGGGGTGTGCGCAATCGTCGGTCGACGATCAGGGAGCAACGCTTCGGCTTCCGCTGATCAACGATCCGATCTTGAACCCGGTGATCGCGCCGGACATCGGCTCGATCATGATCAACAAGGTCATCTTCCCTGGCCTCGTGCGACCCGATGAACAACTGCGTCCAACGCCCGACCTGGCGCTTTCGTGGGCCACGGCAGACAGCGGCCTGACGTACACGTTCGCGCTCAGGCCTAACGTCAAGTGGCATGACGGCCAGCCGTTCAGCGCGCACGACGTCAAGTTCACGTTCGACCAGATCCTCGACAGCAGCTCCGGCTCGCAGCAGCGCTCCGACTTCGCGGCCGTCGCTGGAGTCGATGTCGTGGATTCGCTCACCGTGCGCTTTCGCTTGCGCGCGCCGTTTGCTCCCTTCCTCTCGTTGTTAGGCTACAACGCGGGAATTCTTCCCGAGCATGCCTTCCGTGGTCGCAAGCTGACGGATGCCGTCGACTTCAACCGCGCCAAGCCGATCGGCACGGGCCCGTTCAAAGTCGGCGAAGCAAAGCCCGGCAGCGCGATCATCCTGGAGCGCAATCCCGACTATTACGGCGCCGCTCCAAAGCTCACGAGCATCGTGTTCAAGATCGTTCCCGATGTGAACGTGCAGGTCGCACAGCTGCGAGCCGGCGAGCTAGACGTGATTCTCGTTGAGCCGGCGAACCTCACGAGCCTGGAGCGCGATCTGGCCATTTCTGTGCACGAGGCGCCCGTCGTCCAGCACTACTACGTCGGTTTCAATCAACGACACGCTCTTTTCGCACCAGCAACCGTTAGGCGCGCCCTAGGGTACGCCGTCAACCGCAGCGCGATAATCAAGGGCGTGCTCAAGGGCCACGGCGACATTCCAGTGGCGACAATCCCAATCGCGCTCAAAGACTATTTCGCCGACTCACTGCCCCGTCTGCGCTTCGATCGTGATTCGGCGCTGGCTCTCTTCGCGCAAGTCGGATGGCGACTCGGCAGCGACGGACGCTTACACAATGCGAAGGGCGAGCCTTTTCGCTTCACGCTGTTCGTGGATAAGGGCAATCCGAGCCGCGAGCAGGCAGCACTCGCCGTTCAAGCGGATCTTCAGGCGATCGGGATCGATGTCACACTGCGCACGCTCGAGTTCGCGACGATCGTGCGCGACCATCTACTGCAGGGTAAGTTCGACGCGACCCTGATCTGGTGGACCACGCCGCCCGATCCCGATCAATGGGCCTTCTACGCCACTGGTCAGGACCATAACCACGTGGCCTATAGCAATGCTCGAGCCGATTCGCTGCTTACAGAGGGGCGCGCCACGAGTGACCCCGTTAGGCGCCGCGCGCTGTACGACGCGTTCCAGGCCGTCGCGATCGAGGACCCACCGGTCCTCGTCCTCTATTATCCTCGCGAGCTCGTTGCGATGCGCTCCACAGTTCATGGTCTGCCGCAGCTCGGCTTGCGCGACGCCCTCAGACACAGCGAACAGCTCTCAATCGGTCGCGCAGAAAAGCGCCCGTAGTCTGCGCTGAGGGATGGCTCGCTACCTCGCGCGCCGAGTGCTGCACGCTTTGACGACGTTGCTCCTCGTCTGCACGGCTACGTTCGCGATCATCCATGCCGCACCGGGCGGCCCTTCTGTCCTCGCCGATCCCAAACTCACAGCCGTCGACCGACAGGCGATCGAGAAGCGGCTCGGCCTCGATCGGCCGCTCGCCGAGCAGTACACGCGCTGGATGGCGCGTGTCGCGCGAGGGGACTTGGGTAACTCCTTTCTGTACCAGGTGCCTAACGCGCAGGCGATTGGCGAGCGCCTCCCGAACACAGCATTATTGGTGGGGAGCGCGCTGCTCGTATCCTTGCTCGTCGGTGTCTCGCTCGGCGCATATTGCGCCGCGCGGCAAGGCTCGCTGATCGATCACGCCGTGACAGTCGTCGCATCGGGGGCTATGGCAATGCCGGTGTTCTGGCTGGCCATGCTGCTGATCCTCGTGTTCGCCGTGACGTTGGGCGTGCTTCCGGCGGGAGGAAGCACAACCGTTGGCGGCGCCGCCTCGTTAGGTGACAGGCTCGCACATCTCATTCTCCCAACGATCGTCCTTTCGGCCGCGCTGACTGCAGAAATGCTGCGCTATACGCGCTCCAGCACGCGCACGGCACTGAGCCAACCGTACATCCGCGTCGCGAGCGGGAAGGGGATGAGCGCGGCGCGCGTTCGCTGGCGTCACGCGCTGCGCAACGCGCTCATCCCGGTTGTCACGGTGCTCGGGCTGCAGCTGCCGCGCCTCGTCGGTGGAGCAGCCGTGACAGAAACCGTGTTTTCCTGGCCGGGGATGGGCCGGCTCGGCGTCGAGGCGGCGCTCAGTCGCGACTACCCGCTGGTCCTGGCGATCACGCTCGTCATCTCGGCGACTGTCGCGCTCGCGACCCTGCTCGTTGACATGGTGTATCTGTGGATCGACCCGCGCATCCGTCTGCACTGATGGAGCGTCACGTTAGGCCGAATGCCGCGCGGCGCCTGCTGCGCGATCGCCGCGCCGTAGCCGGCGGCAGCGTGCTCGCAGCTTTGATCCTGGCGCTCGTTCTGGGGCCGTACTTCTATCGCGTGAGTCCAACGAGCCTGGACCTCGCGATCGCCGGGTCGGCGCCAAGCTCCACGCACTGGTTAGGCACCGACGAGAACGGCCGCGACGTGCTGAGCCGCCTGTTACACGGCGGCCGCGTTTCGCTCGCCGTCGGTGGCCTCGCCGTGGCATTCGCGCTCGTCCTCGGCTCGATGTTAGGCGCACTCGCCGGTTTTCGCCGCGGACGCCTGGACACTGTGCTCATGCGCATCACCGATGCGATGCTATCAATCCCCACGATTTTCGTCGTCATCACGGCTCTGGCGTTCTTCGGCAGCACGATCGGCGCGCTGGTGCTCACGATAGGCGGAACCGCATGGATGGGACTCGCACGTCTCGTGCGGGGCGAACTGCTATCGATCCGAGAACAGGCGTACATCGAGGCGGCTCGGACGCTCGGCCAGAGTGGCGTCCAGCTGTTCACGCGACACATGCTGCCTCAGCTTGTCCCCACGATCCTCGTGAGCGCGACTGTCGGTGTGGGCACAGCCATTCTCACCGAATCGGCACTGTCATACCTGGGGATCGGCGTGCAACCGCCTACCGCCAGCTGGGGGAACATGCTCAGCACGGCGCAAAGCTATTTCACCGCGCTGCCCTGGCTCGTCATTCTGCCTGGCGCGCTCATTTTCCTGACGGTGCTCGCGGTAAATGTGCTTGGAGATGCGCTTCGCGACGCGAGCGAACAGCGCGACATCGCTGCCTAACGTCAGCCCAGGTCCAGCTCGAGCTGTTTCGCCGGCTTTGGTGGTTCGACCTCTTGCACCGGGGCGTCCTCCCGCGAGCCGTAGTGGATGCCGATGCGCTCGCAGGTTCGCCTGACAAAGCGCTTGAGACCCTGCTGGTAGTTATCGCTCACCGAGTAGCCTCTGGCGTACGCTTTGGCGTAACGATCCTTGAGCTCGGGGAATTCCTCCGCGAGGATGGGGAGATAGCGCTCGCGGGCCGCAGCCTGGAGTCTGAGCGCGCAGGTGTGCACGTATTTCGCTCCAGCGTCGGCAACGGCTCGCACCAGCGCTTCGATGCCTAACGGGGAGTCGGTAATCCCGGGAAGCACCGGCATGATGTTGATGCCGACCTCGATGCCGGCGTCGCTCAGACGCTTGAGCGCGCGCAACCTCGATTCCGGCGTTGGTGCCCGCGGTTCTATGCGCCGCGCCAGCGCTCTATCCACCGTGATGAGCGAGAGATGGACCGTGACGCTCGCATTGGCGGCGATGTGTGCGAGCACGTCGACGTCGCGCGCGATGAGTGGACTCTTGGTGATGATGCATAGCGATAACGAACGAACCGACGTGAGCTCCTCGAGCAACGAGCGAGTGACGCGGAAGCGCCGCTCCGCTGGCTGATAGGGATCGGTCGCCGTTCCGATGACCAGTTCCTCGCCGCGTTCGAGCGCCGCACGTTTCGCTCGACCAGGCGCAAGTTCCTGTCGCAAGACTTCCGCGGCATTTCGTTTGACGATGATTCGTCGCGAGAAGGCCGTCTGCGGTGGAAGCTCGGAAAACCGTTCACGGACTTCCTCGTTAGGTCGCTCCGCCAGAGTGCGCTCGACGACGTAGCGATGCGCATACGGCGCGTAGCAATACGCGCAGGCGAAGGCGCAGCCGACGTACGGATTGATGGACCAGAATCCCATGCCGGTCGCCGTGGGCGAGTTGAGCAGCGACTTGGCTTCGCCATCGAAGTAGACGAGATCAGCCTGCTCGGCGAGCGGAGAGAGACGCATGCATCAATGAGATACCGAATAAACACCGAAGCAACAAGTGGGGCTCAATGGTGGCGAGGACCTGCTTGCCAAGTCCTTTGCAGGCATGCAGATATGGCTCCTCAGCTGTTCAAAGAGAATCGCGATGCGCCCGTCAATCCTCGCAGCCACCCTGCTCCTAGCCCCCCTTCTCTCCGCTCAGGAGCGGCCCAAGCTCGACCCTGAGGTGCGCGAGTTCGTGCGGGTCGACGCGCCTGTCATCGCGCTGACGCACGTTCGCCTCGTAGACGGAACGGCGGCGGCGGCGAAAGACGACTACGCGGTCCTCATTCGCGGCGAGAAGATCGAAGCCGTCGGCCCCACGAGCAGCCTAACGATCCCGAGCGGCGCGACGGTGCTCGATCTGAGCGGGCGCACGCTGATTCCCGGGGTCGTCGGCCTGCATGAGCACACATACTTCAGGAGCACGACGCACACGACGCAGATGTCGTTTTCGGCGCCACGAATCTGGTTAGCCTACGGGGTCACGACGATCCGCACTGCGGGAAGCATGTTCCCGTACAACGAGATCAACCTCAAGCGCGCGATCGACCAGGGGAACGTGCCCGGTCCGCGCATGCACATTACCGGACCTTACCTCAACGGCTCGGCCGACGAAGACGGCATGAACCGCGCGCTGCGTACGCCCGAGGAAGCTCGTCGCGTGACTTCGTACTGGGCCGAGGAAGGGGCGACGTGGCTCAAGTTCTCCGGCTCCATAACGCGCGAGGTGTTGGGTGCCGGGATCGACGAGGCGCACAAACATGGCATGAAGGTGACCGGGCATCTCTGTTCAGTCACGTTCCGTGAGGCGGCAGCGTTAGGCATCGACAACCTGGAGCACGGCTTCATCACGAATAGCGACTACGTGCCGAACAAGCGCCCGGATCTGTGTCCCCGCGAGAACATGATGTACCAGGTCAACGTCGACGTGCGCGGCCCCGAGGTGCAGGCGACAATCCGCGATCTGCTGGCGCACAAGACGGCGCTCACTTCGACGCTCTCGGTTTACGAGCTGTTCGTGCGCGAACGCGCGAAGCTGGATCCGCGCGCGCTGGAGTTGCTTGCCCCCGAAACCAAGACCGAAGTGGAAGGAGAGTTCAAAGCGTTAGGTGCCGGCCAGATGTTCTCCGTTCCGCTCAAGCTCTTCGAGAAGATGATGGCGTTCGATCTCCTGTTCTATCGCGCCGGCGGAACGATCGGTGCGGGGGTCGATCCGTGGGGGAACGGCTCGCTGCCCGGAATCGGTAATCTGCGCAACTACGAAATCCTCGTCGAAGCCGGCTTCAAGCCCGAAGAGGCGATCCAGGTGCTAACGGCCAATGGTGCAAAAATCCTTGGCGAATACGAACAGTTCGGGAGCATCGAGCCCGGCAAGTACGCGGATCTTGCCGTCATCAGGGGCGATCCAGTTCGCAAAGCGGCCGACATCTATAACGTCGAGATGACGTTCAAGCGGGGCGTCGGCTACGACTCGGCGAAACTGCTGCGCGCCGCTGCTGGGCAGGTCGGCCTCCGATAAGCACGCTGGTCGCAGGCCGAATCGGAACACGTTATTCTCCTTGGCCTAACACTGCTCAACGAAATGCCACGCGAAAAACTCTCCGACATCGCCATCCAGCGCGAGCTGGGCAGCCTAACGGGTTGGGCCCGCAAGGGTGACTCGCTCATCAAGACGTATGTCTTTCGCTCGTTCCCACAGGGGATCGCGTTCGTGAATCGCGTCGCCGATCTCGCGGAGAACATGAACCATCACCCCGACATCGACATCCGCTACACGAAAGTGCTGTGCACGTTGAGCACGCACGACTCGGG
>CBQVAZ010000132.1:0-8314 GCA_967720205.1 uncultured Gemmatimonadaceae bacterium
AATGCGGACCGTTTCATTTGAAAAGTTCTCGGCTTGAGTCTATCTCCTATCCCCTATCCTCCTATCCCCTATCCTCCTATCCCCTATCCTCCTATCCCCTATTCTCCTATCCCCTATTCTCCTACATCCTCGCGACCATTTCCTTCGCAAACCCAGACGTCGTCGTTAGGGTCGCCCCCTCCATCATCCGCTCGAAATCGTACGTGACGCGTTTGTCGGCGATTGTTTTTTCGAGCGACGAGATGATGAGGTCGGCCGCTTCGTCCCAGCCCATATAGCGGAGCATCATCTCGCCAGAGAGGATCACCGATCCCGGATTCACGCGATCCTGGCCAGCGTATTTGGGTGCGGTGCCGTGCGTCGCCTCGAAGACGGCGTGGCCCGTGTCGTAGTTGATGTTCGCGCCAGGCGCGATGCCGATGCCGCCCACCTGCGCGGCGAGTGCGTCGGAGATGTAGTCACCGTTCAAGTTGGGCGTCGCGATGACGCTGTATTCCGTCGGCCGCGTCAGGATCTGTTGCAGGAACGCGTCGGCGATCACGTCCTTGACGATCGGACCGTTAGGCACCTGGCACCACGGACCACCGTCTATCTCCACGGCCCCGAATTCGTTCTTCGCGAGCGCGTAGCCCCAATCACGGAAGGCCCCTTCCGTGAACTTCATGATGTTCCCTTTGTGCACGAGCGTCACGCTCGGCAGCGAATAGCGCAGTGCGTAGCGCAACGCGGCGCGCACCAACCGCTCGGTGCCCTCGCGCGATATGGGCTTGATTCCGATGCCACTCGTGTCCGGGAAGCGGATCTTCTTCACTCCCAACTCGTCACGCAGGAAAGCGATCAGCTTCTTGGCTTCTGGTGTCTGCGCCGCCCACTCGACCCCGGCGTAGATGTCCTCCGTATTCTCGCGGAAGATCACCATATTCACGTCCTGAGGGCGCCTAACGGGCGACGGCACGCCGCGAAACCAGCGCACAGGTCGCAAACACGCGTACAGATCCAGCTGTTGGCGCACGGCGACATTGAGCGAGCGCACACCACCGCCGACTGGCGTGCCCAACGGCCCCTTGATCGCCACGAGGTGCTGTTTGATCGTCTCGAGCGTCTCGTCAGGCAGCGGCGTCCCGAGCGCTGCGTTCGCCTTCTCTCCGGCGAGCACTTCGAGCCAAGCGATCGAGCGGTCGCCGCCGTACGCTTTGGCAACGGCGGCCTCGAAGACAACGCGTGACGCGCGCCAGATGTCCGGACCTGTCCCGTCTCCCTCGATGAAGGGAATGATCGGGTGTGAAGGGACGCGCAGTTTTCCGTCAACGAACTGAATCGATTCGCCCGTCATGCGCGGCGTAGGTGAAGGCAAGGTCGAAGTCATGCCGTATTCTAGCTTCCGGTGCGGCAGCCGGCACTCCCGCCGAGTTCGCTGTGCACGCACATTGGCCCCATGAATCAGCGGCGAGACGCGGGTTACTCACTCGATGGACGGACGGCGCTGGTCACCGGCGCCACGCGGGGGATCGGGCTCGCGATTGCGCGTGCGTTCGCAGCGGCCGGCGCCCGCGTGCTCGTCAACAGTCGTAAGGCAGATGCCGTCGAGCGGACGGTAGCCACGATTCGCGAAGAAGGCGGCGTTGCCGAGGCGCTCGCTGGCAATGTCAGTCGACCGGAGGAGTTGGACGCCGTCGCCAACGCGGCGCTCACTCGTTATGACGGGCCCGACATTCTTGTAAACAATGCGGCTGCGAATCCTGTCTACGGGCCGTTCACGAGCGTGTCGCCGGAAGCGTTCGACAAAATCATCGCCGTCAATCTCAAAGCACCGTTCGAGCTGGCGCGAAGACTCGCACCCAGGATGATCGAACGCCAACGTGGCGCGATCATCAACATCTCGAGCATAGGCGGCCTCGCGCCTGAGCCGGGACTCGGCATCTACAGCGTGAGCAAGGCGGCCATCATCTCGCTCACAAAAGTCATGGCAATCGAGCTGGGGCCGCACGGGATCCGCGCGAACGCGATCTGCCCCGGCTTCATCAAGACCGACTTCAGCGCGACGCTATGGCAGAACGAGCAGCTGGTGGACGAGGTGCTCGCGCGCACGCCGATGAAGCGGCTGGGGGAGCCTAACGATGTTGCGCATACCGCGCTCTTCCTGGCTTCCGACGAATCGAAGTTCTGTACCGGAGGGGTGTTTGTCGTGGATGGTGGATACCGCGCCTAGGCTGCCACTTCGAAAATTCCCGCGGCTCCCATTCCCCCGCCGATACACATCGTTACGAGTCCGTAACCGCCACCTCGTTTCCCCAGCTCAGAGACGAGCTGTGTCGTGAGCTTGGCGCCTGTCGCACCTAACGGGTGACCGAGTGCGATGGCGCCACCGTTCACGTTCACACGCTCGATAGGCATCTGCAGCTCGCGGATCACGGCGAGCGCTTGCGAGGCGAACGCCTCGTTGAACTCGATCAGTGCGATGTCCGACATCTTGAGTCCCGCGCGCGCCAGCGCCTTCGGCACTGCCTTCACAGGGCCGATGCCCATTATGTCCGGCTCTACGCCAGCCGCCGCATAAGCCACGAAGCGAGCGAGAGGCGTAAGGCCTTCGCTCTTCGCCCGTTCCTCGCTCATGACAACCAGCGCTGCGGCGCCATCGGAATACGGCGACGAATTGCCGGCGGTCACCGTGCCACCGACCTTGAATGCCGGCGGCAACTTGGCCAGCCGCTCGAGGCTCGTGTCAGGGCGCACGGTTTCATCGCGCGCGTGCAATCCGCTCTCCACGTTCTTTACGGTACCCTTCCACGTCACGCGCTCGATTTCAACCGGAGCGATTTGCTCGGTGAAGGAGCCACACTCGATCGCGCGCGCTGCCTTACGATGGCTTTCGAGCGCGTACGCGTCCTGGTCTTCACGGGAAACATTCCAGCGCTCCGCCACGCGCTCCGCTGTAAAGCCCATGGCGATCATCGCCTCGGTCATCTCCGGATGCAGCCGCGCATGGAAACCTGACATCGGTACCTGGCTCATCATCTCCACGCCACCGGCGATCACGACGTCCGCCATGCCGCTCATGATCGATTGCGCGGCCGTCGCGACCGTCTGAAGGCCTGACGAGCAGAAGCGATTGATCGTCGCCGCGGGGACCGAGACCGGCAGTCGCGCGCGCAGCACGGCGAGCCGCGCCATGTTGAGCCCCTGGGATCCTTCGGGCATCGCGCAACCCCACAACACATCGTCGATCGTTTTGGGATCGATGTTGGCTCGCTTGACGGCTTCCTGCATAACGAGCGCAGACAGATCGATCGGCGTCACGTTCGCGAGAGCGCCATCGGCCTTTCCGCGGCCGATTGCGGTCCTTACCGCGCTCACGATCACTGCTTCACGCATACCCGCTCCTACTGAGAGCTGAATTCCTGTTGCTGGCATCTGAAACCTAACTAAAGCTGTCAGCCGTCAGCTGCCAGCCGACAGCTGTCAGCTAGTTCCTAAGCGGTTTCCCCGTTTTGAGCATGTGCGTGATGCGTTCTTGAGTCTCCTTTGTTCCCAAGAGCGACAGGAATGCTTCGCGCTCGAGATCCAGTAGATCCTGCTCGGACACTTCGCGTGGCGGTCCATCGCCGCCGGCGAGCACGTACGCCAGCTTGCGTCCGATGTTCGCCTCGTGGTCGGTGATGTACTTCGCCTCACGCATCGCCCAAACGCCATAGGCGAGATTGCCTAACGCTTCCTTGCCGAGCACTCGCAGCGAGCCGGGCTGTACGCCGACGTAATCGTCGGCCAACGCCAGCACCCGTTGCTTGGCGTCATGCAACAGCCTGTCGCGATTCATGGAGATTCCATCGGCATCGCGCAGGAATCCGAGACGGCGCGCTTCGGCCGCGCTCGTCGACGTCGTCGCCATCGAGATGAGCTTGAAGGCACGCTGCGCCGCGTCGAAGAGATCCGCCCCTTCGTAACTGCTCAGCTCCGCGGTGAAGCGCCGCAGCAACTCCTTGGTTCCGCCGCCGGCCGGGATGAGCCCCACTCCGACCTCGACCAGGCCGATGTACAGCTCGGCGTGGGCTTGCACCTGCGTCGCGTGCAAGGTGAATTCGGCACCGCCGCCTAACGTGAGACCGAACGGCGCCACCACGACAGGGAAGGGGAGCTCCCTCAGGCGAGTGCTGGCTCGCTGAAATGCGCGGATGCCGGCGTCGAGCGAAGCCCAATCGCCGGCCGCTGCACGCTCGGCGACCGACATGAGGTTGGCGCCAGCCGAAAAGACTCGCGCATCCGTATTCCCGATCACCAGGCCGGCGAGTCCGTTCCCTCGCACCTTGGCGTAGGCGCGCTCGAGCAGATCGAGTACGCCGGTACCGATCGCGTTCATTTTGCCGTGGAACTCGAGCAGCAGGACGCCGTGTCCGATGTCGAGCAGAGAAGCTTCATCGTTCTCCGCGACCGAACCGGTGAACTGCTTGATCAACCCGAGTTCCAGTTGATCCGGAACCGGCTCGATCGGCACATACGCGCCGGCCAGAGTGATCTGGCGCGGCCCGCTCCCCAATTCTCTGTAGAAGCCTTCCTGCGCGACCTTGAGCAACGGAGGCTCCGACAGTTTCCGTTCGGCGAACTGTGCGCGCAGGAACGGCATGCCTAACGCGTCCAGCTGGCGGAAGGGCCCCACCTCCCAGGCAAAGCCCCACTCCATGGCGCGGTCCACCGAGATGATGTCGGGCGCGATCTCAGGCTTCTTCGAGATCGTGTAGTGGCTCATTTCGACGAACAGCGTGCGCAAATAGTCGGCGTACTTGCCGCCCGCCCGCACAATGGCCTGAAGGCGCTCTGCGAGAGGCTTCGCGGCAAGGTGTGCTAGCTCCTTGAGCTCCGGTACCGCTTGAGGTTTGTACTCGCCTGTCTTCCAGTCGAGAGTCAGGATCGCTTTTCCTTCGCGGCGGTAGAAGCCGGCCCCGGTCTTGACCCCGAGCCTCCCCTGCCTAACTAGCTCGTGCACCCACTTGGGCAGCTCGAAGTCCTCGCCCGTCGATGCCGCGAGGCCAGCGGTGACATGTGAGACGACGTCGAGCCCGGAGATATCCGCCGTGCGAAACGTGGCGGAGTTGGCGCGTCCGATCAGCGGACCGGTGAGCGCGTCGACTTCGTCGATCGTGAGGTCGTACTGCTCCAGCAGCCGCATGGCTCTGATCCAGCCGTAGATCCCGAGCCGGTTCGCGATGAACCCGGGGACGTCCTTGGCGAGCACCACACCTTTGCCTAACACACGCTCGGCAAATCGGCGCACCTTGTTGATCACGTTAGGCGCGGTTTCAGCCGTGGCGATGATCTCCAACAGGTGCAGGTAGCGCGGCGGATTGAAGAAATGAGTGCCGAGGAAATGCGAGCGGAACGCCTCACTCCGGCCGGTTCCCAGCGAGGCAATCGGAATCCCCGATGTGTTTGACGCGACGATGGCGCGCTCTCCGCGCACTGCCTCGACGCGTTCGTATAACGCGCGCTTTATCTCCGCGTCCTCGATGATTGCCTCGATGATCAGATCGCAGTCGCGCAACAAATCGAGGTGGTCGTCGAAGTTGCCGATCTGTATCAAACGCGCTGCGTTCGGATCCATGAACGGCGCCGGCTTTGCCTTCGCCAGCCGCGCCAGCGCGTCCCGCGCTACTGAATTACGATCGCTGCCGCCTGAGCTGGGAACGTCGAGCAGGACTACAGGTACTCCCGCAGAAGCCGCGAGCGCCGCGATACCACTTCCCATCGACCCCGCACCCAGCACACCGACCTTCGCGATTCGCATCACTTCTCCGTGGCTCAGGGATCACGGCAAATCGTGGGGGGAGAAGATCAATTGAGTGTCTGAGGCGGACAAGGCCAGACACACTAGAGAAATGATGATGCGGTCGATTACCCTGACGAGTATGAGAGCGCCACAATTCGTCGGCCGCGCGCTCGCCTGCTCGGTTTCGATCGCGATGCTCACGCTCCTCGCGCAGCCGGCGCGCGCGCAGGACGCCGAGACCGATCCTGGGGTTCTCATGAAGCCCGGTGTCTCGACGCTCCTCGCTCGAGAGCGAGCGACGCGCATCAGCGACGTGCGCTACGACCTCGCGCTCGACGTCACCGCGCGCGACTCAGCAGCCGGCCGATTGATCGCGCGTTTCTCGATGCGGCGAGTCCACGACGTCATCCTCGACTTTCGTGGTCCGTATCTGGGGTCGGTGCGAGCGAATGGGCGTCTTGTCGCCGATGTAGAGTTCAACAAGCACCACATCCTCGTACCAGCGAAATACCTGCGGCAGGGCGCGAATCGCCTCGACCTCGACTTCGCAGCGCGCATCGCCCCGTCAGGCGCCAGTATCATTCGCGTGCGCGACCCGAGCGACAGCCTCGACTATCTCTACACGCTGCTCGTTCCATCCGACGCTCAGCAGCTGTTCCCGTGCTTCGACCAGCCGGATCTCAAGGCTCGCGTCACCTTGACCCTAACGACGCCGCTTGGCTGGACTGCGGTCGCCAACGGGACGCGTCTCGGCGTCGACAGCACGTCCCGCGGAACCACGTTCGCTTTTCGCGAGAGCGAACCGATTTCGACGTATCTCATCGCGTTCGCGGCGGGGCCCTGGGTCGAAAAGAGTCTCACGTCGGCGGCACGGCCGATTCATCTGTTCGTCCGAAAGTCGCGGGCCGCAGAGGTGGAGTCCGATTCACTCATCGTGGCGCACGACCGCGCGCTCACTTGGCTCGAACGCTACTTCGACTCGCGCTACCCATTTCAAAAGCTCGACGTCGTTTTGGCTCCCGCGTTTCCATTCGGCGGGATGGAGCATCCCGGCGCGATCTTCTACAGCGAAGAGCGATTCATCTTCCGCGAGCGCCCAACGCTCGTTCAGCGACTCGGCCGCACGTCGACGATCTACCACGAAGTCGCACACCAGTGGTTCGGCGATCTCGTCACGATGCGCTGGTTCGACGACCTCTGGTTGAAAGAAGGTTTCGCGACGTTCATGTCGACGAAGATGCAAGCGGCGCTCGATCCCGAGTCCGAGGCGTGGAAGGGCTTTTATCTGCGAACGAAACCCGCGGCCTACGCCGTCGATGGCAGCGAAGGGACGACGCCCGTCTATCAGGAGCTTCCCAACCTCGATCTTGCCAAGAGCAACTACGGGCCGATCGTCTACAACAAGGCTCCAGCCGTGCTCAAGCAATTGGAGTATGCGGTTGGAGAGCGGTCGTTTCAGGACGGCGTGCGACGCTTCCTCAAGCGCTACGCGTACGGCAACGCAAACTGGCGCGAGCTGCTGGACGCGATTGGTGAGGCGGCGGGTCGGCCCCTGCGCGACTGGGGAGATCAGTACATCATGCGGCCGGGGATGCCGGTCGTGGAGCAGACGCTCGAATCGGCGGACGGACAGATCGTTAGGCTCCGCCTGAGCCAGCGACCGGCGCGTCCGCTCTCCGGGCCGGAGCCCTGGCCCATCAAGAGCGAGCTGGTGCTGTATTACCACGGCGGGGACAATCGCCGCTTCGATGTTTCGCTCACGACAGACACGACGAGCGTGCGCGACGTTGTGGGGCTCCCGATTCCTGCGTTCGCGTACGCCAACGCCGGCGATTACGCGTACGGCATGTTCCTCCCCGACTCGACGAGTGTGGCTACGCTGGAGCGACTGATCGGCGTTGTCGGCGATGCCTTCACGCGCGCGCTGTTGTGGGGAGCGCTCTGGGACGCCGTTCGGGAATCGCGCTATGAGCCGGAGCGTTTTGCCGCGCTGGCCCTGCGCGAGCTGCCACGCGAGCGCGACGAGCAGATCGCTGGCACCCTGTTGGGCCGCCTAACGCGGGCCGTGGGCACATATGTCACGGGCAACTCGCGCGACTCGCTCCAGGCCGCCGCCGAGTCGACACTTCTGGCGGGCGCGCGCGATCCAAACCGGACGTATGGAAACCGTCGTGCGTATTTGAGCGCCTACATTCGCGTTGCCCGCAGCGACGAAGGCGTGCGCACGCTCGACGCACTCCTCGACAGCACCACGTTTGGCGGCGATTCGATCGGTCTCCCCACGCGCTGGGCGATCGTCACCCGTCTCCTCACGTTAGGCGCGGAAAGCGCACCCGGTCGTTTCGACGCGCTAAGAATCGCAGATCGCAGCGCCGAAGGAGCGCGGCAGGCCTTTGCCGCCTGGGCGGCGCGCCCGGACCCGGCCATCAAGCGGGACTACTTCCAGCGTTACTTCGCGGACACGACGCTGAATGAGGATTGGGCCACGGCGAGCCTGGGGCCTTTCAATGAGACTGAGAGCGAGTCGCTCAGCATCGGATATTTGCGCGCCGCGCT
>CBQVAZ010000133.1:0-8312 GCA_967720205.1 uncultured Gemmatimonadaceae bacterium
ATGCCGAATGCGGTGACAATCGATGGCGAGTCGCTGAGCCTCGGGGACGTCGTCTCCGTCGCACGCGGTGGTGCGCAGGTTGTGCTGGACAAGCGCGCGTGCGATCGCATGACTCGCGTAAGGCGCATCGTCGACGATATCGTGCAGTCAGGTGCCGTTGTCTACGGAGTTACGACGGGCTTCGGCAAGCTCGCGGATGTCGCGATCCCGCGCGAACGGCTGGACGAATTGCAGACGAATCTGGTGCGAAGCCACGCCATCGGCGTTGGGCCACTTCTCGCAGAGGACGAGACGCGCGCCGTGATGCTCCTGCGCGCGAATGTTTTGGCGAAGGGACTATCCGGACCAAGACCGCTGCTCGTCGAACGCATCCTCGCGCTGCTTAACGAGCGCCTTTATCCACCGATCCCTGAGCAGGGGAGTGTCGGTGCGAGCGGCGACCTCGCTCCATTGGCGCATGTGGCCCTGGCGCTTATGGGAGAGGGGGAACTTCTGAGCGGCGGTGAGCGCCGTCAGGCTATAGACTGGATGCGTGCGCGCAAGATCGAGCCGGTCTCGTTAGGCCCAAAAGAGGGGATCGCGCTGCTCAACGGCACGCAGGCGCACACCGGACTCGGCGCGCTGCTGCTGTCGGATGCGATGACGCTGTGGCAGACAGCGCACGTGGCAGGAGCCGCGACGCTCGACGCGCTCAAAGGAACGCCAACCGCGTTCGACGAACGGATTCATGCAGCGCGCGGTCAGATAGGCCAGCAACGGTCAGCTGCACTGCTCCGCGAGCTTATGGTAGGCAGCGCCATCCGAGAATCGCATCGAACGCACGATCCGCGGGTGCAGGACGCGTACGCCCTGCGTTGCATGCCGCAGGTCATGGGTCCGTCATATGACACCATCACCTTCGCGGGCGCCGTGATTGGCCGCGAGCTCAACGCGGCGACGGACAATCCGCTCGTTATGGAAGACGGAACGATTCTGAGCGGCGGCAACTTCCACGGCCAGGCCGTCGCTATGGTGCTCGATTTTCTCGCGATCGTCTTGACGAATATTGCGACGATGAGCGAGCGCCGAGTCGATCGCTTGTTGAACCCGGATGTGAACGAAGGTCTACCGCCGTTTCTGGCGCGCGAGGCGGGCGTCAACTGCGGGCTCATGATGCTGCAGGTAAACGCCGCTGCGCTGGCGAGCGAGTGCAAGGTGTTGTCGCATCCGGCGAGCGTGGACACGATCCCAACCGACGGCGGCAAGGAAGACGTCGTGCCAATGGCGATGGGAAGCGCGATCAAGCTCAGGCGCATCGTGCAGAACGTGCAATACGTGATCGCGATCGAGCTGTTGTGCGCAATGCAAGCGCTCGATTGTCGTCGCCCGCTCAAGTCGAGCGCGCTTATCGAGGAAGCGCACAAGAGAGTACGCCAGCACGTCGCGCCGCTGGACAGAGATCGCGTACTCACGAGTGAGTTGGGTGCGCTCAAGACCGCGGTCGCCACTGGCGCGTTCGGCGATCTGGCGCGGTGGCCGGCGGCCTAACGAGGCAGCGATGACAGCGACAGTCCCGCCCAAGACCGAACGCACGCAAGGCCAGCGCGTCATCCGTGCGCCGCGCGGCAGCACGATTTCGTGCAAAGGTTGGCAGCAGGAAGCGGCGCTGCGCATGCTCATGAACAACCTCGACCCCGAGGTCGCTGAGCGGCCTGATGACTTGGTGGTGTACGGCGGAGCGGGGAAGGCGGCTCGGTCCTGGGAAGCGTACGATGCGATCGTGAGGACGCTGCGCAAGCTCGAGCATGACGAGACGCTCATCGTGCAGAGCGGCAAGCCCGTTGCTGTGTTTCGGACGCACACGCATGCGCCGCGAGTTCTCATCGCCAACGCGAATCTCGTAGGGCGCTTCGCCACGTGGGCTGTGTTCCGCGACCTGGAGCGGCAAGGCCTCATCATGTACGGGCAGATGACGGCCGGCTCCTGGATCTACATCGGATCGCAGGGGATCGTGCAGGGGACGTACGAGACGTTCGGCGCCCTCGCACGACAGCACTTCGGTGATAGCCTAACGGGCAAGATCATCGTTACGGCGGGCCTCGGTGGCATGGGGGGCGCGCAGCCGCTGGCGGCGACGATGGCAGGCGGCGTGCTCCTCGGGATCGAGGTGGACGAGTCGCGCATCGACAAGCGGCTCGCGACGCGCTACCTCGATCGCAAGAGCCATAGTCTCGATGAAGCCCTGGCGTGGGCCCGAGACGCCGCGGCCAGAGGCGAGGCGTTGTCCATTGGGCTGATCGGAAACGTGGCTGACGTGCTGACAGAGCTCGTTAGGCGTGGCGTCACGCCGGACGTGCTGACGGATCAGACGTCGGCGCACGACATGCTGTACGGCTACATCCCGCACGGGATGACGCTGACCGAAGCGGCGGCGCTGCGCTCGGCGGACCCGGCGGAGTATGTGCGTCGCTCGACGGCGTCGGCCGTGGTGCACGTTCGTGCAATGCTGGAGCTCAAGCGGCGAGGCGCCGTGACGTTCGACTACGGCAACAACCTGCGCACCGTCGCATTCGACGCCGGTGTGCAGGACGCGTTCGACTTTCCCGGATTCGTACCGGCGTATGTGAGGCCGCTGTTCTGCGAAGGGAAGGGCCCGTTCCGTTGGGTCGCACTCTCGGGTGACCCTAACGACATTCAGCGCACGGACGAACTCATCCTCGAACTGTTCCCCGAGGATGCGCATTTGCGCCGCTGGATCACGCTCGCGCGCGAGCGGATCGCCGCACAGGGCTTGCCGGCGCGCATCTGCTGGTTAGGCCAGGGGCAGCGCGCGCGCTTCGGCGTGGCGCTCAACGATCTCGTCGCGCGCGGTGAGATCAGCGCTCCGGTCGTGATCGGTCGCGATCACCTCGATACGGGCAGTGTCGCGTCGCCATTTCGCGAGACCGAAGGGATGAAGGACGGCAGCGACGCGATTGCTGACTGGCCTATTCTCAATGCGATGCTCAATGTCGCCAGTGGAGCTTCGTGGGTGTCGTTCCACCATGGCGGTGGCGTCGGCATCGGAAACTCGCTGCATGCAGGTCAGGTGATCGTGGCTGATGGGACGCCAGAGATGCGCGTTAGGCTGGAACGGGTGCTGACGAATGATCCGGGAATTGGCGTGGCAAGGCATGTCGATGCGGGGTACGAGTTGGCGGCTGAGACGGCTGAGCGGGAGGGCATTGTCGTGCCAATGAGGTCAGAGGTCAAAGGTCAGAGGTCAGAGCAGGCGTAATGGGCTCACTGTTTAGTGCGAGGTGGCATTGCCTTCGATTGCTCTGACCTCTGATCTCTGACCTACCTGCCATGCTTAGCCCGCGCTACAAGCCCTATCATTTGCCAATGTTCCTGGCCAAATACGCCTATCTTACCGTTAGGCACAAACCGCTCGCGGTCCACTTCGAAGTCACTCAGCGCTGTAACGCACGCTGCGGATTCTGCGACTACTGGAAGACGCCCAGCGATGCGCGCGCTGAGGAGATCGAGTCATTTGCCGCGGCCGCGCGCTTCTTCAGTCCCATGTTCGCGACGTTCACAGGCGGCGAGCCGACGTTGCGCCGCGACCTGGAGCAGCTCATCGCTGCGGTGCGCGACAATGTGAAGCTCTGCTACATCACGCTCTTGTCGCACGGCGGGACCATGACGCTGGAGCGCGCACGCGCGCTGTGGGCGGCCGGCGTCGATCAGTTCAACTTCTCGCTGGACTATCTCGACGAGCGGCACGACGAGGCGCGCGGTATTCCCGGCCTCTCCGCGAAGATCTTCCGCACTGTCGCGGCGATGCGCGAGGCGCGGCTTGGTGCGATCAGGTTCAACACCGTGATCCGCCAGGACAACCTGGATCAGATCCTTCCGATCCTGCGCCGCGCTGAGTCGTTAGGCTGCGGCGTCAACTTTTCTGTTTACACGGACTTCAAGAACGGCAACCGCGACCATCTGCTCGGCGAGTCGCAAGCAGACGATGTGCAGCGGATCACGACGGATCTGCTGCGCTTCAAGCGTCGTCGCCGCGGCGTGATCAGCAATTCGGATTACTATCTGGAGCAGATTCCGCGCTATGTGCGCGGCGAGGTGACGGCGCCGTGCCGCTCGGGGATTCGTACGCTGCACATCGATCCCAAGGGGCAGGTAAAGCGCTGTCCGGATTTCCCGACCGATTTCGCGTGGCGGGACTTCACGCCGTACAAGCCTATCGATTGCAACAAGTGCTTTTATGCGTGTCGCGGTGAGGCCGAGGCGCCGCTACGCTGGTCGCGGGTCCGGGATATGATCGCCTAACGCGCGAGCAAGGAGCGAGCTGTGGCATTAGCGTGTAACGACTGCGGCGCCGAACTAGCTGAAGGAAAGTCGTGCGAGGACTACTTCCATGCGCTGCTGGCTGTGGAGTCGCAGGTGCCCGGCGCTGCCGGTGAACTACCGCACTTCTTCGCCGTCGCCAGCTACAACCTGCAGCATCCTTCCGCGTTTATGCCGGCCGCGCTCACGGGGCTGCGCCGCACGCTGGCGGACATTCTCGCTGGACGCGCGAAGGTTGATGATGCGCGCAGGCGGGCAAGCTACGAGGCCGAGGGCGCGACGCCCGTCCTGCGTCCCGCGGGAACGGTCCTATCAGCGCAAGATGAAGCCCTGCTGGCCCCTTGGCCCCGCCAATGGCCAATGACTGTGCGCGATGTCTGTGGTGTGCCGCCGGAGCAGTACGTCGAGCGCGTGCGCCTGTGGGCTATGTCTGTCTCGAATGCGCTCAGCGGCGCATGAGCGTTTTGTTTTTTCGGTGCCGCGAGTAACCGCTGCAAGGATGTGGTATGAAAGCGAGATCGATCGACGGACGTGAGACCGTTCTGAAACCGGAGGCGCTCGACGATCTGCGCAGGCGTTTGCGCGGGCGAGTGCTGGAGCCGACCGACGCGGGATACGATGACTCGCGCACGGTGTGGAACGCGATGATCGATCGACGCCCCGCGGCGATCGCTCGCTGTATCGGCGCGGCCGACGTCGTCGCCAGCGTGCAGTTTGCGCGGGAGCATGACCTTCTTCTTTGCGTCAAGTGCGGCGGGCACAACATCGCTGGCTTGGCAACTGCCGACGGCGCGCTCATGCTGGACCTCTCACACATGCGCGGCGCGTGGGTCGATGCGCCGAACCGGATCGTGCACGCCCAGGGCGGCTGCCTGCTTGGCGACGTGGATCGCGAAACGCAGCTCCACGGGCTCGCAGCCGTCCTCGGCTTCGTTTCGCTGACGGGGATTACCGGACTCACGCTTGGTGGGGGGATGGGCTACCTAACGAGACGCTGGGGCTGGACAGCGGATACCGTTGCTGGGATCGATGTGGTCACCGCCGATGGGAGTCTTGTGCGTGCGAGTAGTGAGCAGAACGCGGATCTCTTCTGGGGACTGCGCGGCGGTGGCGGCAATTTCGGTGTCGTCACGGGAATCGATTACCAGTTGTTTCCCGTCGGCCCTGAGATCGTTGGCGGGGTGGTCGCGTGGCCTGCGAGCGAGGCCCGCCATGTGCTAGAGCTGTACAGAACGATGGTCGAGGAGGCTCCGAGCGAGCTAACGCTCGTCGCCTTGCTGCGACCGGCCCCGCCGGCACCGTGGCTGCCCAAGGAGTGGCACGGGAAGCCAATTGTCGGGCTACTCGCTTGCTACAGCGGGCCGCTTGCGGAGGGAGAGCGCCTTGTCGCTCCCATAAAATCGTTCGGCAAGCCCATCGGTGATATTCTCGTACGGCGACCGTATGCGCAGATGCAGTCCTTGCTCGACGCGACGCAGCCGAAGGGTCGGCGCTACTATTGGAAGAGCGAGTATCTCTCGCGTATCGACCCTGAGCTGTGCGATAAGGCAATTGCCAACGCGTCCAGAATCGCGTCGCCGCATTCGGCCGTGATCCTGTTTCAGATCGCAGGCGCTTTGAACCAGCTCAGCACCGATCACAGTCCAGCCGGCAATCGCGACGCCCGCTATCTGCTCAACATCACCTCTTCCTGGGAGGAGGCGAGCGACGACGCAGCGAACGTGGCTTGGGCGCGCGACTCGTGGAACGACATGAAATCGTTTTCCACCGGCGGGAATTACATCAACTTCTTAACTGAGGACGAAACGCCTGAGCGTGTCGCCGCGGCCCTCGGCCCCAGCATCGAGCGCCTCAGCGATGTAAAGGCGCACTGGGATCCGCAAAACTTCTTTCGCACGAATCGAAATATCAGTCCCGCCCCGTCCCAGCAGCGACCGAGCTAATAGACGCAGCCACTTCGCGCGGGAAGCGCGATAACAAAAGAGTTGCCATCGCGACGCGCCGGCGAGCAGATGCCTAGTGCGTCGGTGAGCGATTCCAATGCCGCGACGCGCACCTCAACTGGACGCGCATCGTTGTTGATCGCCACGACTGTTCGACCGCGCCGATAGACGTATCTCTGATCGCCGACCTCGAGGTGCTGCGTCGCTGCGCGCCTCAAGTCAGCTCGCTCCGCGCGCAGTTTGAGCAGCTTCTGTACGTGCTGCCAGACGTCCTGCTCCTGCGCGTTGCGCCCCGCCGTCGTGAACGCATTGCGAGCGTCGGTAGGCCAACCGCCTGGAAAGTCACGCCGATTGTCGGGGTCGCTCCCGCCCGGCAGCGCGATCTCGTCACCGTAATAGATGAGGGGAATACCACGCGCCGTGAGCATGAACGTGAACGCGAGCTTGAGACCATCTGTCGATGCGCCCTGCTCGTTCATGAAGCGCGCGACGTCGTGCAACCCTAGAAACGTCACCAACGCGTTAGGGTCACGATACAAACGATCCCGCGCGAGCATCTGCGCGACTTCGCGCACAGACTTTCCTTCGGCAAAAGCGCGCCGCAGCGGGAAGTAGAGCGGGAAGTCGAAGAGCATGTCTACTTTGTCGTCGATTCCATCGAACTGCGTGCGCCCACCTTCGAAGAATGCGATCATCGTCGGATCGCCGTCGAAGACTTCGCCGACGACGCGCACAGTTGGATACTCGCGCTTGATCGCATCCATCCAGTCGCGCCAGAACCGCCGCGGCACATAGGGCCAGGTGTCCTGACGTATTCCGTCCATCCCGCTCACGCCGATCCACCAGAGCGTGTTCTGGATGACGTAGCGCGCGACCTCGGGGTCGCCCTGATTGAGATCCGGAAGGATGTCGATGAACCATCCGTCCAACGTCTCGCGGCGCATCGAGGGTGGACTGTATGGATCGGCCAGCGTCCACGTCTGCCATGTGTTCGCCAAGTGCTTTTCGGCTGTGCCGTGATACCACGTAGCTGTCGGTGAGCTGGTGACCCAGGGGTGGTACGGCCCCGTATGATTCGCGACCATGTCGAGGATGATCTTGATGCCTAACGCATGCGCTTCGTCGACAAGACCCTTGAAGGCGTCGAGGTCGCCCAGGTGCTCGTCCACGGCGTAGAAGTCGACGGCGCCATAGCCGTGGTAGTCGGTAATCGGCTGCCCATCGTACATCTCACGCCGGTTCAGCCCGTTGTTGTTGTCGTAGATCGGGTTCATCCAGATCGCCGTGATCCCGAGCTCCTTGAGGTACGGCAGTCGGGCGCGCACGCCCGCGAGATCGCCGCCGTGGTAGTAGCGTCCCTTGGTTCGATCCAGGAGCCCACGAGCGGCCGTGGGGTCGTCGTTCGACGCACCGCCGTTGGCGAAGCGATCCGGCATCAGCAGATACACAACGTCGTTCGCACCGAAGCCCTGGAAGCGTCCGCGCCTTGCGAGCGGCGCGGCGATAGAGAAGGGAACGCGCGTGGATCCGGACGCCGTGCTGAGCACCAGTGGATACGTCCCGGCCGTTAGGCTCGGCGGGATCGTGACATCCACGAAAGCATACGTTCCGGCCGCGTTGACGCGCGCGCCGGAACAGGACACGCGGCGGCAGTTGAAGCGCGCTCCCGCGAGGTTCTGCCCACGAATCAAAACGCGGACAGGATTGATGCTGGATCCCGCCCACCAGTTAGGCGGCTCGACTTTCTCGACGACGGGCGCCGGCTGCGCTGCGAGCACAGAGCCCACGAGTCCAAGCAAGACGATCAGACGGATCATCGGATAATGGGGTCAGACTCGATTGATCGCTGAGTAAGCATCAAAGAAGGGGTCATGGGCGTTTGGATCAATCGAATCTGACCCCATTATGCGGCGACACCTCCAGCACCGGCTGGCTCGGGCACCGCTGAAACCTGCGGAGCGGTTGCGTGCTCGTGCACGCGCATAACGAGCGCCGCTGCCACCGCGAGCATCACGCCACCGGCGACCACAGCAGCCATTCGGTTGTTGTTCA
>CBQVAZ010000134.1:0-8298 GCA_967720205.1 uncultured Gemmatimonadaceae bacterium
GACCGAAGGTTGAAGAGCTTCATCGCATTCTCGACCGGACGCGCGAGATCGTCCTGCCACGCGTAATGCAGCTTCCAGTCGTGCCATTTCACGGCACGCAGCTCGGAGCCCATGAAGAACGGGAACCACGTACGAGCGGACGTGCGCTGCTTCCCTTCGAAAAACGGGAGCTGGTTCACGCCGTCGATCGCGCGCTCGTTAGGCACGGCGACGCCGGCGGCCGCCGCGAGCGTCGTGAAAATGTCGACCTCGTGTACGATCTCGTTGGATACCTGACCGGCCGGAATGCGACCCGGCCACCGCATCATGAACGGCGTGCGCAGCCCACCTTCCAGAGCGGTTCGGTAGAACCCGCGCCACGGCCCTGACGTTCCGCGCCACGGCCGCCGAGCCTCCGCACCACCATCCGTCGTCCAGATCACGATGGTGTTCTTCTCGATACCGAGTCGCGCGACGGCATCGAGTATGACGCCGACGTTGTAATCCATTTCGAATACCGCGTCGCCGATGTCCCCCGCGCCCGTTGTGTCGACGAAGTGCGGATGCGGCAGCGTGGGGAAGTGAACTTGCGTGAGCGGCAGATAGAGAAAGAACGGCTTTGGACCGCGCGCGTTCCGATTCATGAAAGCGACCGCGTGCTCCGTCACCTCTCTGTCCATCGTGCGTCGCGTATCGAGATTGAAGACCTTCACATGCCGCGACAGCTCGCCGCGCTTTCCCTCCCATATGTATGGCGTTTCGCCGGTTGTGCTCTGCTGCGACTCGTTGCTCGAGAGCGGAATGCCGTACCACTCCTCGAATCCCTGATCCGTCGGATAGCGGCCTTCTTTGTCACCCAGGTGCCATTTGCCATAGAGCACACTCGTGTAACCCCGCGGCGCGAGCAGCTCGGCGAGCGTGATTTCCCATTGCGTTAGGCCGCCCCACTCCTGCGCATATGCGTTGGTTCCGGAGCGAATGCCGTGTCGGCCGGTGAGAATAGCGGCGCGTGACGGCGTGCAAAAAAACTCTGTGTTGAAGTTCGTGAGGCGAATGCCTTCGCGAGAGAGCGCGTCGATTCTACGTGTAGGGACGCCGCGGTCTCCGCCGTAGATACCGATCTCACCGACGCCGAGGTTGTCGGCGAACATCAGGATGATATTCGGCGGCCGGTCCTGTCCCATTGTCGCCGGCCCTTCTCCCCCCTGTCGCGAAGCGCTGCACGACGCAAGAATCTGCGGTAGCACGAGACACACGATGAGCAGGTTGTGATGCGGCTTTGGCATTTCCAATTCGGTTAGACGTTTGCTGCGCTGAGACTATGAGTTCTCGCTCGCACGGCAAGAGGTGAGACAGCGATGAGGCGGTTCATAGCGGTTTCTGGTGCGGCTGCGCTGTTCGCGGGCGTCGCGGCGGCGCAGGCCACTCCCAATTTCGCAGGGAAGTGGAAGGTCGTGCCTAACGTTGCACCAGCGACGCAGCCCACGGGCCCTCGCGCGCCGGCAACTATGGGAAGCGGCTGGCCCTCCGAAATCACGATCACTCAGGATGCGAACACGTTGACGCTGGAGTACACGCCTTACGTGGCCAGTGACATACAGCCGGTGTGGAAGTTCGTGCATCCGCTGAATGGTGCCGAGAGCAAACAGTCGATAAACACGGGACGTGGGGATCGCGAGCAACTCTCGCGAGCGACGTGGGACGGAAGCAGACTGGTCATCAGCACAACGCAACGCTTCAGGAACCCTGATACGGGCGAGCTGATGACGAGCGAAGTCCGGCGGGCGCTTTCGCTGGACTCGACTGGGTTGCTCGTCGTCGAGACGACGTACGTAGGTGCACTGGGCGGTCCTACCTCCGTGACGCGCACGTTGTACTCGAAGAGTTAGCGAGTTACTATTGGCGATCGGCCCGCGTTAGGCATTTCGCCAACCTCGCGATCTTCCACGTACAATGCTTGACCGAACGCACACACAAATCGCGCCGTTCGCTCACCTGGCGCTCGTGTCCACGCTCCTCGCTTGCAGCGCGAGAGACTCGGGGACGCTGGCAATTCGCGAAGGCTACGCCGTCACGCCGGATAGCGTGCGGCTCTACTACCGAGTCGCCGGCGAGGGTGAAGAGACGGTCCTCGCGCCATTCGCGCTGTTCCACGGGTCAGCATTCGACAGCCTCGCTCGCGGTCGACGGATCGTCACGTACGATCCGCGCGGGCGTGGCCGATCGGATTCAGTTCCGCCGGACCGCGTTTCATTCGACCTCCTCTTGGGAGACTTCGAGACGGTGCGCCGCGCAGTTGGCGCCGAGCGAGTGGCCATCATCGGCTGGTCTGGTGGCGGGATGGAGACGTTCGTGTATGCGATGCGAAATCCGGATCGCGTCACCCGTCTGGTACAGTTAGCGCCAGTCGCGCCGCGCTTCTCGCCATACGGCCGACTCATGGGCCAGGATCGCATGCTGCGCACCGATGCCGTCGCGCTCGCGGCCTTGAGGAAGCGTGAGGCGGCCGGTGAATTCGCGAGCGATCGCGAGGGCTACTGCCGCGCTCGCCGTGCGCTCGACGCACCGGCGCTATTCGCCGATACGTCACGTTGGCATGTCACGCCCGAAGTCTGCGTCTATCCTAACGAGTGGCCGGAGCGGCTCGCCCCGATGTTCGGCGCTCTGTTCCGCACGCTTGGCGATTTCGACTGGCGTGACTCCTTGCCACGCGTGACGATTCCGCGCCTGGTGATCCACGGCGCGGCCGACAATACGCCGCTGGAAGGGAACCGCGAATGGGTAACCGGTCAGCCTAACGCGCGCCTTGTGGTCATCGACGGTGCGGGCCACTGGCCGCACTATGAGCAGCCGGCGCGCACGCTCGCCGCGATCGCCACGTTTCTCTCTGGCACGTGGCCGTCGGATACGCTTCCAAGCCGATAGCGCAACAGCTACTTCGCTTCTGCCAGCGCGTACAACAAATCGACGTAAAACTTCTCCACGGCAGCCAGCCCCGCGATCTTGGAGCCCGCGGCGGGCTCGATCACCATGAACTCGTCAGGCGCGTGTGCGCCCGAGCCGTATCCAATCCCGCCCATCACCATCGGCAGCTTGAGCACGTCGGTGAACAGATAGTACGGCGCACTGCCTGCCAATCGCGGCACGACCGACGTGTTGAATCCGTGTTTGTTGTATACGCTAAGCGCCGACTGCACGAGCGGCGCGCTCACCGATGTTTGCGCCGGTGGATAGCCGCTCATCTTTCGCACCGTGATATCACTGAACCCCTTGGCGTCGAGATGCTTGCGGATGAGCGCAAGCGCGCTGTCGGGATGCTGGTTAGGCACCAATCGCGAATCCATCTTTGCTGTGGCAACGTGCGGCAGAATGGTCTTCATCCCGACGCCGGTATAGCCGGACCAAATCCCATCCACGTTCAGCGTCGTGTTGAAGAGATACGCCATCAGGGCGTCGCTGCCCGACATCCCGCCGATCCAACGCTCCACACCGAACGCTTTGCGCTGATCCGCTTCACTCGCGGTCCACGCCGGGACCATGCCGTTCACCAGCCGCTGCTCTTCCTCGGATGGCGGACGGATCGCGTCGTAGTAGCCAGGGACGAGGATCGTATTCCCGTCAGGTGTCGTTAGGCTCGCGATCGCCTGCGCCAGACGAATCGCCGGCGCGTCCACGATCGCCTTGTACGAGCCGTGGATCTCCGCCTTGGATGGACCGCCCTGCGCGCCGCCCTTTGCTTCCAGCTCGAAGTACAGAATCCCTTTGACGCCAAGGTTGACGACGATGTCGCCCTTCGCGTCCTGACTATTGAACGGAAAGAAGACACCCGACGCCGTGCGTAGACGATCGGCGTACTTCTCGATCGCTTGCGGGAAGTGAAGGGATCCAAGCTCCTCCTCGCCTTCCGCCATCACCATGAGATTGACGGGGAGCGTCTTCTTGGTGGCAATGATCGCATCGAGCGCGTTGAGGAACGCGCGTTCAGGCCCTTTCTGGTTCGTCGCGCCGCGCGCTATGAGAACTTTGCCTAACGGGCGCTCCACGACTTCGCCGCCGAAGGCATTGACAGACCACCCCGTGGGCTCCACTGGCTGGACATCGTACATCATGTAAACAGCCAGCGTCTTGGGAGCGCCGGCGTCGTAGTATCCCCACACCGAGGGATGCCCGTCCGTCGGGACGAGCGCGGTCTCTTTGAAGCCGAGTGCCTTGAGATCGGCCATGACGAGACGCGCCATCTCCTGGATGCCGTCGCTCTGTGCGCTCACCGAACGCTGCCGCACCCAACGTTTCATGTTCTCCAGGTGCTTGGCCGTGTTCGCGTCGATGTACGCATACGTCTCGGCGTGCGCCCCTTGATACGCCGGGATCGAGGCGGCCCGGAACGTGTCGCTGACAGTCAGCGTGTAGGTGGGACGCTTGCCGGCGCCTGCTGTCGCCTGATCATCAGTCGGTGCGCAGGCCGCGACGCCTAACGACATCAGCAAGCAAGACGCGCGGAGCAGGGAGCGCGAGTGAGATGGCATCATGATGTGTCGAGTAAGTGTTAGTTGCGGGCGACGGGCTCGATCCGCAGGATCGGTGTGGCGCCACCTTGATTGTTATCGATGGCGAGATAGATCAGCCCATCCGGCCCCTGACGCACGTCACGGATACGCCCCTGGTGCCGCACGAGGATTTCAGCGACCTCGGCGCGCTGACCGTCCAACGTGAGCCTAACGAGCTGCTCCCCGACCATACCGCCGGCAAAGGCGCTCCCCTTCCACTCCGGGAACTTGTCGCCCGTGTAGAACATGAGACCCGATGTCCCGATCGATGGAACCCAAACATTCACCGGATTCTCCATCCCCGCGCGCGCCGTGCCCGAGTGGATCGCGGCGCCGGTGCGGTAGTTCACGCCGAAGCCGATGACCGGCCAACCGTAGTTCGCGCCACGCTTGATGAGGTTCAGCTCGTCGCCACCCTGCGGGCCGTGCTCGGTCTCCCACAAATCGCCCGTCACGGGATGAAATGCCAAGCCCTGCATGTTGCGATGGCCGTAGCTCCAAATCTCGGGCTTTGCATCCGTGCGGCCCACGAACGGATTGTCGGCTGGAACTTTGCCGTCGTCGTGCAGACGGCTGATCTTGCCGTGATGATTCGTTAGGTCCTGCGCCGGGTGCGCCTCGAGGTTCCCCGCGGGCGGGACCTGACGATCGCCCGTCGTGATGAACAGGAAGTTATTGCGATCGAAGGCGAGGCGCGAGCCGTAGTGCCCCTGGCCGCGCGTCTGCGCCTCGAAGATCTCCTGGACATTCGTCAGGCGATCGTTCTCGAAGCGGCCGCGCACAACGGCTGTCGTCGAAGCGCTGTCGCCGAGAGGCTTCGAATAGCTCAGGTACACGAAGTGATTGGAGGCGAAGTTCGGATGCAGCACCACGTCGAGCAAGCCGCCCTGTCCGCGAGCGAACACGGCCGGCACTCCCTCGACCGGCGTCGGAAGCAGCTTGCCCTTGCGTACGATGCGCAGGCGGCCGGGCCGTTCCGTCACCAGCATGTCTCCGTTAGGCAGAAACGCCATGGACCACGGGTTGAACAAGCTGTCGACGACTTTCACGACGCGGTAGTCGTGCGACATGGAGTGCTGAACCGCCGGCTGTGCGACAGCTGCGCTGCCGAGAAGCGTGCACAGCGCCGTGCTCATGAGGGCGTACCGAGTAGAGATCAAGTTAGCTCCTGCGCCTAACGCGCATTGAGTTGGGGGAACGGCACAAAGCGTTGCACCGCGGCTATCAAGCCGAGCCTCTCTTCGCGCTGAGGAAGCGCCGCATCGCCTCCACGACTTTGTCGCGAGACGTGAACACGAAATCCGGATGCGTCCCAGGGACCCGCACGATCTCGATTCCGGGGATCTCGCGTCGCACACGCTCGATCGAGGCCTCACGAAATGGAGCGAAGTATTTCTTCTCCCAAGCGAGATTCTTCGCGCGCTGCGCTGAATCCGCCTTTATCACGTCGAGGAACGTCTCTGTATAGATCGCCAGCGCCGGCGCTTTGACTTTGCTATAGTCGCGCCGATTCGTGACGAGAACTACGAACATCGCCTGGTATACGCTGTCACTCATGACGGGACGCACGGTACCATCGGCTTGCACGTCGACAAGGTCGCGGACATAGGCCTCGAGTCGCGTGGTGTCCGTCACGGCCGGAAAGAAAGCGCGCATCTGCCAGGCGCGGAACGCACCAAGCGATCCGAGCGCGTCGGGTGTTGGCGCAAGGTTCACCGGCAGCGAGTCGAACGCAGTACGCACAGCAGGATCGGCCCAATCATACGCGCCATCGAGATACACGATCCGGTCGACTCGTTCGGGATGGCGGCCTGCCATCATGGTGATCTCGTTTCCTCCCATCGACCAGCCGGCCAGGTGCGCTCGCGTTATGTGCAGGCTGTCCATCAGTGTTCGCAAATCCTCGGTCAGCGTCGCCGTCTCAAACGGTCCGGCCTTACTGGAGCGGCCATGGCCGCGACGCGCGTAAGCGACAACGCGGAAGCTGTCGGTAAACGCGGGCGCCAAGTCGTCGAAAACGTGCGGATTGTCGCCGTAGCCATGGATGAGGATCAAGGTCGGGCCGGATCCTCCCCAGTCGAGATAGTGCAGCCTAACGTCGCTTGCGTCGACGAATCCACTGCTGTGCGACGCGGCGTCGGACCACGCGGCGGCCGTTGCAGACGCCGCCGTGTCGCCGGACTTCGCATCCTGTTTCGAGCAGGCGCCCATCACGACGGCGATGAGCAGGATCGATGGAACGGACGTACGCATCAACGCTCTCCTGAAGAGAATGGCAAACAAGGGAACGATTGCTGCAGACTTCACCTAACGAGCGATCGCGACGACGTCAGTCGACGCTCACTGTGCCTGCCGCACCACTTCATAGCTCCCGACCCACTCGGATGGTAGTGGATTGTTCGGTCGCTCGCTGTCCCAGACCATTCCACTTATCCACCAGCGCGTTCCGTCCCAATACAGCATGAAGTAATTCACGCCGCGAGCTTCGATCGGGCCGTCCGCTGAACGACGCATCGCATAGACGGATCGGACGGTCGCGACATGCCCATACTGCTCGATGCGTGACCCGATCTCGTACTCGATCAGCCCCTCTTTGAGGAAACCCGCATTAGTGGCGCGTCGATACTCTTCCGGCGTCATGGTCACCGCGCGCGGTTTCCCATCGCGCTCGCCGAGGGCCGTGAACGTGGCACCCGGCGCGTAGAGGGTGCTGTCGCGCCGCCATTGCCTTGGTGCGCCTGCAGGCCCGCTGATTACCTCATATGAGGCGCGCACGATCGCTTCGATCGTGGATACGTCGGCAGGGTTCGCCGGCGGCATTTGCGCGTGCAGCGCGGCCGGCATGGTGAACGCGCTGCCTAACACCAAAATGATCCTGCCAGCCGCCATGAGGCGCATCGCATTGCTCCGAGTGCGGAAAGCGAGCGCCTACTTTACAACGTCGGACGAGCAGTATTCAATCTCCGGTGGTCAGGGAGGCCGGCAGCTGGGCAATCCGCGCCCGAGCTGCTCGGCCTCCATCGGTTGGAGAGAGGAGTCGCTTCTCTCCTTCCGCCCTCAGCAGCGGTTGTCATGCGCCGGAGTCGGCTTCAAAGGCGTAGATGTCGCCCGCGTTAAGCACGACACCGTGCTGCTGCTGCGTCACGAGTCCCGCCTCTGTCTCCAGCACGACGCGAAGGTCGTAGCAGCCGGCAGTGAGCTCGATCGCGTACGTCCCCAGATCGTCGTACCACGTCGCAACCGGCATGAAGCTGGAAGGAAGCTCAAACTGATCGCACTCAGATACGAGGATATCAACGATCGACAGATCGCTGGGGAACGTGATGATGCCTGTCGTGACGGGCGCGGGGTTGACGGGCGAGAATTGCGGCGCGACCGGATAGTCGTCGGAACACGCGCTGAGGGTGATCGTCAGCGCGGCGATAAGCGCGCCGAAGCGAGAAGTGGTGATGCTGGTCATGTGATCCTCCATGGCTTGTCGGACGGCGTCGGCGCAGAGCGCGCCGGCATCCGGGAGCAACAATGCTTGACGGCGATCATCGCCACGTCAGCCGTTACTCACCATGGGCTCAACTCAGCGACGTGTCCGCAGGTGAACGCTCCGCCTAACAAGACGATGGCACACAGCATCGAGGCCCGCCGCTCGTTGGATCCGCGCAGCGGGCCTCGCTTACCTCAAGTAAGGCAGATGCCGCTCTCCGAGAGAGCTTATCAGACGAGGAAGGTGACCTCCCCACCATAAATAATCACGCGCTGTGTCAGCGACGTGAGC
>CBQVAZ010000135.1:0-8278 GCA_967720205.1 uncultured Gemmatimonadaceae bacterium
CGCCCACAAGATCAACACCCCGATCGGACAGGCTCTGGTCGCTCGTCGTTTGGGGAAGCGACGGATCATCGCCGAGACTGGGGCAGGCCAGCACGGAGTCGCCACGGCAACTATATGTGCCCGATTCGGGCTGGAATGCGTCGTTTACATGGGTGAGGAGGACATGCGGCGACAGGCGCTCAACGTCTTTCGCATGCAACTCCTCGGCGCCACGGTCGTCCCGGTTTCGTCGGGCAGTCGAACGCTGAAGGATGCAACGACGGAAGCCATCCGAGATTGGGTCACGAACGTGCGCGAGAGCCACTACATCATCGGGTCTGTCGTCGGACCTGCGCCCTATCCGCGTATGGTGCGAGAATTTCAATCGGTCATAGGACGTGAGGCGCGCGAGCAAATGCTCCAGCGTGCGGGCGCTTTGCCGCGCTCGGTCGTCGCGTGCGTCGGTGGTGGGTCCAATGCGATGGGAATCTTCGCGGGCTTTCTCGCGGACGAGGGAGTAGAGCTGATCGGCGTCGAGGCCGCGGGCGAAGGTCTCGACTCTGAGCGCCACTCGGCCTCGCTATCTCGCGGGAAGCCCGGTGTACTGCATGGATCGTTGAGCTACCTGCTGCAGGACGAAGCGGGTCAGGTGCACCCAGCGCACTCGATTTCCGCGGGGCTCGACTATCCTGGCGTCGGTCCCGAGCACTCGTACCTCAAAGAAACCGGGCGCGCGACGTACGTCGCCGTCGATGACGCCGCGGCGCTGCAGGGCCTAACGCTGCTCAGCCGCATGGAAGGGATCATTCCAGCACTCGAAGCGGCGCACGCCGTTGCGTGGATGAGCGCCGAGCGAGGCCGCTGGGCGACGTCCGATCACGTGTTGCTGTGTGTGAGCGGGCGAGGCGACAAGGATGTCGCGCAGGTGAGCGAGTCCGGGGTCGTCCAGGCGTGACGCTGTCCGCCGTGGTTACGGCCAACACTCCAGGCGAAGAGCTGCAGGAGCCGCCATTCGCAGTTGCGTTGGTGAACGAGTTGATCAGTCACCTAACGCGAGCGATTCGCGCGCATCAACTCTACCTGCACAACAACCCGACGTACTTGCGCGCAATCGAGAGCGCGCGGGGCGCCTTCCGCGCCGTGTGGTCGCGCACTGAGGAGATCGCGTTCGAAATCACCGAGACGCAGCTCAAGTGGGAAGGGCGCGTCGTGCTGAACGAGCCGGACAAGGCCGCGGACAACCTTCCGTGGCTGCTCTACAAAGACGGCGTGCGCGAGCTGCGGCTGCTGCGCGACGTGGAGCAAACCGAGCTGACGGATTTGATCGACCTCCTGTGCCGAGTGCGTCGCGCTGGACAGGACGACGACGACCTACTCACGCTCTTGTGGGAGCGCGAGTTCAACTGCGTTAGGTATCGTTATGTGGACCTGGCGCTCGAGGCGGAGCCTATCGAGCGGTTGGACGATCGGGCGCGCGAGAAGCTCAAGGACTCGGCGCAGCCGGAACCGCTACAGGAACAGATCCTCCCGCCCGGCGTCGTGAGTTTGGATTCGTTCGACACGACGCTCTACTTCCTCGACGAAAGCGAAATCGAGTATCTGCGCGCGCAGATTCGCACGGAGTACGCCGGCGACCTGCGCAAGAACGTGCTCGCGCTGCTGCTGGACATCTACGAAGTCCAGACGGACGCCACGGTTCGCAACGAAGTTCTCGCGCATCTGCAGGCCATGTTGGTGACGCTCCTCGTTGGTGGCCACTACTCGGGCGTCGCGTATCTCCTGCGCGAAATCCGCACGTGCATCGAACGCGTGTCTGACCTCAGCGACGCCGATCGGCAGGCGTTGCAGTCCGTGTCCGCGAAGCTCAGCGAGCACGACGCGCTCTCGCAGCTGCTTCAGGCGCTGGATGAACGCGCCGACCTGCCGCCAGAAGAAGATCTCGAGTCTGTGTTCGCGGAGCTCAGGCCGTCCGCGTTAGGTGTGGCGCTCCTGTGGCTGAGCAAGCTGCAGTCCTCACGTGTACGCGCCACGCTCGAGAGCGCGGCCGATCGACTCGCTTCGGCGAATACCGCGGAGCTCGTGCGGCTCATCGGCGCCGCAGAGCGCGAGGTGTCGCTGGAAGCCGTGCGACGGGCCGGGGCGATGCGCGCCAATGCGGCCGTGCCGGCCCTGGCGAAGCTGCTCACGCTCACCGACTCGGCGCAGCGGCTGGCGGCGGTTGTCGCGTTAGGCGAGATCGCGTCTCCAGGCGCGCTGCAGCATCTCGAGAAGGCCATCGACGATCACGAACGCGACGTGCGTGTAGCGGCCGCCAAGGTATTCGCCACCAAGTCACACCGGCCGGCGCTCTCGCGATTCGAGGCCGCGATCAAGAGCCGCCGTTTGGAAGGCGCGGACCTCACGGAGCGCATGGCCTTCTTCGAGGCGTACGGCGCGATGTGCGGCGAAGCCGGTGTCTCCACGCTAGACGGCTTCCTCAACAGCCGCTCGCTGTTGGGTAAGAAAGGCGACCCGGAGCTGCGCGCCTGCGCGGCCAAGGCGTTAGGCAAGATCGGATCCAACGCGGCGTTCGCCTCGTTGCGCAAATCCGCCGAAGACAAGGACGTGCTCGTGCGCACGACGGTGAACCGCGCGCTGCGCGGCGGTGACCGGTGATCGCGCCCGCTGTCGTCGCGCCACTCAGCGATGCGGGGAGCGATGCGTTCGTCCGCAAGGCGGGGCGCATCCTCATCAACACGATCGCGGGCGCCCTACGCGCAATTCGTTTGTACCCACCGGAAAACGAAGCCGTAAAGAACGCGCTGGACGATGTCGTGAACGCGGCGCGCGAGCTGACGCACCGCGAGAAGGAGTTGGAGCTGCGCGCTTCCGTCGAATTCATCTTCGTCAACTCGACGCGGTTGCGACTCGACCTGGACAACTACGCCAGCTTCAGCCAGCTGCTCTCGCTCCTGCGCGCATGCGGCATCGGCACGGTGCGCGTCGCGGAGCAAGCGGAGGCGCGCGACTGGCTCGTGTTCCTCTCGCTGCTTCTGTCGTTAGGACGCGACGACGCCACGACGCTGGACGTCGTGCTCGAAAAGCTGGAAGCCGCCGACGTTCACACGATCGATCTCGGGCCGCCGCTCGTCACGGAGGACGACAAGGACTTTCACGAGAAGGCGAAGGCAGCGGCAAAGCGGACATACTCACAGTCGGTCGCGGTGACGAAAGACGTGATCAAGTCGGTGCGCATGGGGCAGAGCCCCAGCATCAAGAAGATCAAGCGCGTCGTGCAGTCGATCGTCGACCAGATCCTGAACGAAGAAACGTCGTTGCTCGGCCTAACGACAATTCGCGACTATGACGAGTACACGTTCACGCACAGCGTCAACGTGTGCATCTTCTCAGTTGCGCTTGGACGGCGGCTGGGTTTGAGCAAGCTGCAGCTCTACGATCTGGGAATGGCCGCGCTGTTCCACGACATCGGCAAGTCGCGCGTGCCGCTGGATGTCTTGAATAAGGCCGAAGGATTCACGGACGACGACTGGCGGCAGATGGCCGCGCACCCGTGGATGGGCGTGCTCACGCTGTTCTCGTTCCGCGGCCAGCAGGAGCACCCGTATCGCGGCATGGTTGTGTGCTACGAGCATCACATGAAGCAGGATCTCACGGGCTATCCCAGGCCGGTGCGCGACCGCACGCAGAGCATCTTCAGCAAGATCGTCGCAGTCGCCGACGGCTTCGACGCCGCGACGTCGCGTCGAGCGTATCAGACTACGCCGCTCTCGCCAGCGGCCGTGCTGGCGGAGATGCGCAACAATCCGAAGCGCGGCTTCGATCCTGTGATCGTCAAAGGCTTCATCAACTTGTTAGGCATCTTCCCGGTCGGCACGCTGGTGCTGCTGGACACGTTCGAACTGGCCATCGTCCAGTCGCCGAATCCGCGCGCCGAAGCCGTTTCGCGGCCCATCGCGCGCATCGTGAGCGACGAGCGCGGCAACGTCGTGTACCCGGGTGTGCTCGTGGATCTGACGGAGCAGAACGCGTCGGGCGGCTACAAGCGCACGATCATCAAGACGGACAACCCTGACCGCTACGGGATCAATGTCGGCGACTACTTCGTCTGACGCGATCGCCGCGCGCTTCGCGGACTTGAAACGCCAGGAACGGCGGGCATTGGTCGTTTATCTCACGGCCGGGCACCCGACACCTAACGACTCGCTCCAGCTGCTGCGCGCCGTCGCGCGCGCCGGTGCCGATGTCATCGAGGTCGGCGTTCCGTTCTCGGATCCGATGGCGGACGGTCCCGTGATTCAGCAAAGCTCGCAGACGGCGCTCGCGCACGGCATGACGGTGAGCCGCGTGCTGGAGCTCGTGCGTGCCGCGCAGCTCGAGATACCTGTCGTCCTGTTCAGCTACCTCAATCCGCTCCTGGCGGCCGGGACGCGCGTGCTGGAGCACGCGGCCGCGGCGGGCTGCCATGGCGTCCTCGTCACGGACCTCCCGGTCGGCGCGGATCCTGAGCGCGAACGCTGGTTAGGCGAGGGACCCCTCGCCTTTGTGCGCCTCGCCGCGCCGACCACGCCGGTGGCGCGCATGCGCGACATCGCGGCGCACGGCGGTGGATTCGTGTACTTGATCAGCCGCACCGGAGTGACCGGAGAGCGCGAGGATATCAGCGCGGATTTGCCGCGTACGATTCAGCGGCTGCGCAGCGCGACGTCGCTGCCGATCTGCGTCGGCTTCGGCATCTCCACGCCGGCTCAGGCGCGCGAAGTCGGTGCGCTGGCGGACGGCATTGTTGTCGGGTCTGCAGTTGTGCGCGAAGCCGCGACGAGTGTCGAGCGCGCGGCGGAACTCGTGCGCAGCCTGCGGCGCGCCCTTGGCTAATCTCCACATGCGAAACGTCAGCGTCTTCGGCCGGCTCATGCTCCTCGGTGGCACCGCGGTGACAGTCGCGGCGCTCGCCACCGATCCGCGCTGGGCGAAGCACGGCATTGCGGTCGCGCTCATGGTCGTGGTGACGATCGCCATGCGCACGTTCACGATTCCGCTAACAAAGTATTCCTATCTCACAGCGACGCAGCTCATCACGACGGCCGGAACACTCGCGGTGGGCGCGCCGGCCACTATGCTCGCGACGTTTGTCGGTGTGCTCGCAGGGGACTGGCTTGGCACGCGCAAGCCGCTCATGGCGGCGTGGGTCAATGCCGGCCGCGAGGCCGTGGCCATGTACGCGGCCTTCGGCGTCTACTCTGTCGTCGTTTGGACGATGGGCACCGCAGGCGCTTCCGCGCTCACCGCCGATCTCATTCCCGCATTCTCGCTGTTCATGGTCCTGCAGCTCGTCCTCGGCCGTATGCTGCAGTACTTCTCGCTGATCGAACGCGACAAGCTGCTGCCTGACGAGCGCTCGCTAGTATTGCGATATGAAGTCATCACGTTCGGCGCGTGCGCTGTCGGCGCCATCATCGTGCTCGCGGCCCTATCGACGCTCGGTATTTTCGGCTGGATCGTCGTAGCCGTCGCGATCGGCTTCGCCGGGCTGCTCTTCAAGAAGATCCTCGAAGAGGCGATCGCAGCCGAGGAGCTGAACAAGGTGCACGCGATGGAGCTCGTCGTGAACGAAGACGCGTCAATGGCGGAGACGTTCGATCGCGTCACAGGACTCGCCAACCGGCTCGTCGAGTGGAGCGACTTCCGCGTATCGCGCGTGCATAACGGCTCGCTGAGGATGATCTACAGCACAGGCGACGGCGTGCTCACGTCCTGGCGCGATCCAGGTCCCGACAATCAGCGCCTGCGTACGCAGGTCATCGATACTGGCACGCCGATCGTTGTCACAGATGCTCTGCGAGACGAACGCGTCGAACGCGTTAGGCCGTCCGCGCGCAGCATCGCCGTGGTCCCAATGCGTTTCGGCGATCGTGTCGTGGGGATCATCGAGATCGAGCACCACAAGCGCGCGACGTACGGTCCCAAGCAGCTCGCCGTAGTGCAGCGCTTCGCGAGCCAGCTCGCCACCACGTTGCAGATCCAGGATCTGCGGCGGCCGCTCGTAGATACGGCGACGCGCCTCGAACAGCAAATCGCAACGCTCAACGATTCGACACGAGCGCTGCGCTCAGGCGCCGAGCTCGTCGCGAACCTCGCGGCGCAGTTCCGCGAAGGCGTCACCGAGGAAGGCGCGCAGACTGCACGCGGCCAGGAAGCCGCCGATGCGCTCTACCGCGCGACGGCCGACATCGCGCGCGACGCAGGCGAAGCTGCGCAGGCCAGCGCACGATCCGCTCAGATCTCCACCGCGAATCGAGCGACGATCGGGGACGCGCTGCAGCGGCTCGTCAAGGCAAAGGCGATCGTCACGTCGAGCACGAGCGTCCTGAACGAGCTGCGTGCGTCGAACCAGCGCCTAACGCGCTTCATGTCGGTGCTGCGCGACGTCGCGGATCAAACGCACATGCTAGCGCTCAATGCCGCGATTGCGGCCGCGCGAGCCGGCGAGGAAGGGAAAGGCTTCGCTGTCGTTGCGGAGGAGATCCGCAAGCTCGCTGAGCAGAGCGGTCGCGTCGCGAACGACGCAGCCACCGTGGTGAGCGGCTTCGCGCAGGAAGTCACCCGCGCCGAAGACGAAATGGTGCGCGGCCACGATGTCGTGGGCGACGTCGAAACGCTCGCTTCATCCGCGCTGCGCGCGCTGGACACTATTTCTCAAGGCAGTGAAGCGGCGATGGGATGGACGCAGCGCATCGCAGAGACGACTCATCAGCAGGAAGCTGCCGTCGCGAGTTTGCGCGAGCACATGGATCGCATCGCGGGCATCTCTCGTCGCAATCAGGGTGGCGCTCAGCAGGCCGCGTCTTCCGCGGACGATCAAGCGCGCGCGCTCGGCGAGCTGGAGGGTGCGTCGCGTCAATTGCGCGAGCTTGCGTCATCGTTGGGAGAGCTCGCACGCCGCCTGACGCGGATCGATCACAGAGCAAATTGACACTGCACGAAGGGCGGCCTACGTTGCCGCCGTGCAGACCAATTATGAGGTCGCGCTCAATCGCGTGTCGTTTCATGCGCGCGTCGGAATTCTTCCGCATGAGCGAGAGCTACCGCAACCGATCGAAGTCGACGTGCGCGTCTGGCCACGAACGCCGGCAGGTGGTGGAAGCGGCGGGCTCCTTCTGGACTATCGCCAGCTATATGATCTCGTCGCTTCTGTTGTCGGCGAAGGTCCAGTGGACTACCTCGAGGGATTGGCGCTTTCGATCGCCGAGCGCGCTATGGCAACGGATCAGGCGAATCGAGTACGCGTGACGGTGCGTAAGCCGCATGTGCCATTGCCCGGTCCACTCGACAGCGCAGAAGTGAGCATCGAGCTCACGCGCGATGACTGACATCGCGTACGTGGCGCTGGGATCGAATCTGGGAGATCGAGCGCGGTACCTGGCTGACGCGCGCTCGGCGCTGGCGCAGTTGCCGACGAGCCGTCTGCTCGCGGAATCGCGCATCGAAGAGACCGACCCGTTAGGCGGTGCTCAGCAGCCACGCTACCTGAATCAGATGGTGAAGCTGGAGACGGCGCTGTCGCCGCAAGAGCTTCTCGCGCGACTGCACGACATCGAGCTGCGGCTCGGGCGCATGCGTGGTGAGCGATGGGCCTCGCGCACGATCGATCTCGATCTGGTCCGTTATGACGACGTGGCGAGCGACGATCCCGCGCTGCGCCTTCCGCATCCAGGGCTTGCCACGCGCGACTTCTGGCAACGCGAGCTGGAGGAGCTGGACGCGGCGCCGGGGGGGGACCGGTGACGCTCAACTTGCCGGCGTGGGCGCAGGTATCGGAGAAGCGTCGTGCGCACATCGAGCGAGTGACTGCGCTGCTGGATCGCTGGGCGGAGGCCTTGCACCTGGATGCGTCGACAGCCAAGGCGTGGCATGATGTGGGAGCGTGGCACGATGCGATGCGCGACGCGCCGAACGACGTGATCCAGTCGTTCGTGCCTAACGACAGCCGGCCGATTCAAACGCTGCACGGTCCGGCGGCTGCCGCACGCCTCGCGACGGAAGGGGAAGGCCGAGGCGACGTACTCGAAGCGATCCGCTGGCATACAACCGGTCATCCGGAATGGGATCGAACCGGCCGTGCCCTGTATATGGCTGATTTTTTGGAGCCGGGCAGACCTTTCATGCATGACGACCGAGCTTTCCTCGCCGCGCACCTTCCGCATGATTTCGATGGCGTGTTCAGGCAGGTGCTACGGATGCGGATCGAGTGGAATGTCCGCGAAGGCAAGCCGTTGTTCCCGGAGACTGTCGCGCTGTGGAA
>CBQVAZ010000136.1:0-8269 GCA_967720205.1 uncultured Gemmatimonadaceae bacterium
GCGACCCAGCGCGAGCTAGCAACCGGGGACATCATATGATTGCTCGTCGGTTCCTCCCTGCCCTCGTTCTCGCTTTGCCTGTGCTAACCGCTGCTCAGGCTCCGAGGGCGAGATCGGATCAAGATGAGGCACCTCACGTACGTGTGTGGATTCCCGGTGCGTGGGACTTTCGGTACGGCGAGCCCGTCCATGTCAGCTTCGAAGTAAGCGAAGCGTCGCATGTGGCAGTATTTCGCGTCGATGGCGACGGACGCCTCACGGTCCTTTGGCCACAGCGCAACAACCTTCAGACAGCTGCTCGCGCAGGCCAGGAGTATCGCGTCACGAGCCCGTACTCGAGCATCTCGGCGTTTCACGCCGATTACTCGATTGCCGGCGGGATGGTGATCGCTGTCGCGTCGTACGATCCCATCGATCTAACCGCCTTCCGCCGCTACCGAAACGACATCAGCTACTATCGCAATGTGATGTACCAGCGGCCGTATATCGGCGGCGTTAGGCACATTGTCGATCGCATCTCGCAGGAAATCCTGTACTCGCCCGAGTCCGAGTTCGACTACGACGTCGCGTTCTACAACGTCTCCGGGCGCGGTGCTTATAGCAATGCGAGCTGTGGCTACTCGCAGCTCGGTAATCGTCACTATCTCAACCGCACTTATGTCTCGTGGGTGACCGGTTCTCCCTACAGCTATTGGGACGACTGCTACAACAGTTTCTACAGCCTCTATCTGTACAGCTGCTCGTCGTGGACGCTGCTGAATAGCGGCTACGTGCACTGCGGGAATTACTGGGACCGAAACTGGCCGGTGCCGCCGGTTTCCGGTCAACCACAGCCGGAGCCGCCAAAGGTCAACATCTCGATGATCGACAGCATCATCGGGCGCCCAGTGGAGAAGTACCCGCTGCTCGATCGCAAACCTGAGCCGACAACGCCCAACGGAACGACGCACATCGTGACGATGGAGCCCGTGCGCGACGGGCCTAACGTGACGCGCTGGGTATCGGACAACGAGAACGACGCCATTTCGATCCCACATCTGCGTGGCAATACGGATCTGCGCGATCAATCGCGGATCGGTCGTGCCAACACGCGCGATGAAGGCTTCGTTCGCTCACCGGGAACCGGGATTCGGTTCGACGAGCCACGACCGGGCGACGCTCCTGATCGCAACGGCGGCATGATCACCATGCCTCCGGTGCGAGAGCCTCCGCGCGCAGAACCAGTGTGGCGAGACACTGACCGCGGGACGACGGTGACGCCGCGCTGGGATCGGCCGGTTCCATCCACATCCGTCGATCGCGGCACGTCCTCCGGCGGCGCGTCGCCGTCAACTGGCGCCAGCGCTTCGTCGCCACCTCCAGCGCCTGCAGCACCGTCGACTCCGCCCGCGGCCAAAGTGACCGAGACGAAGTCGGGCACCGACGCAAAGGCCCAGGCTGAACGCAAACCGCCGCTCTAGGTAGACTTTCAACACCGGCGCTGCGCGCGCTGCAACGCCCCGCTGGCTCACAGAGTCGGCGGGGCGTCGTGTTAACTTCCCGGCCGCATGGACCTCAAGTACATCCGCAACTTCTGCATCGTCGCGCACATCGATCACGGCAAGTCAACGCTGGCCGACCGGCTGATAGAAGCAACGCGCACGATCGAAAAGCGCGCAATGAAGGAGCAGATTCTCGACACGCTGGACCTCGAGCGTGAGCGCGGAATCACGATCAAGCTGAACGCCGTGCGGATGACGTATGCCGCAGAGGACGGCGTCTCGTACGAGTTCAACCTGATCGACACACCAGGGCACGTCGACTTCACATACGAGGTCTCCCGTTCACTCGCGGCGTGCGAGGGGGCGATTCTCGTTGTGGACGCGTCGCAGGGCATTCAGGCGCAGACGCTCTCGAATCTCTTTCTCGCGCTCGACGCAGGCCTCGAGATCATCCCCGTGCTCAACAAGATCGACCTGCCCGGAGCCGATCCGGAGCGTCGCCGCAAGGAGTTGCACGAGCTGATCGGCGCTGATCCGGACGAGATTCTCGCAGTTAGCGCGAAGGAAGGGATCGGCATTGAGGCTGTGCTCGAAGCTGTCGTGCGTCACGTGCCGCCGCCCACGGGCGATCCCGACGCGCCGCTCCGCGCGCTCATCTTCGATTCGTACTACGACAAGTATCGCGGGGCGATTCCCAGCATTCGGGTCGTGGATGGAGAGATGCGGCCAGGCACGGTGATCACCTTCGGCGCGAACGAATCGAGCTACGAGGTTGCCGAGGTTGGGTACCTGCAGCTGCGGCAGGTGAAAGCCGAGTCGTTAGGCGCTGGGGAAGTCGGCTACGTGGTCGCGAATGTGCGCTCGGTGCAGGAAACGCGCGCTGGCGACACGATCTTCGATGCACAAAACCGCGCCCAGCAACCGCTTCCGGGCTATAAGGAAGTGCACTCGATGGTGTTCGCCGGGATCTACCCGACGGACACGCAGCAATACGAGCAGCTGCGCGACGCACTGGCCAAGCTGCAGTTGAATGACGCGTCGCTCAAGTACGAGCCGGAGACTTCTACCGCGTTAGGCTTCGGCTTCCGCTGCGGCTTTCTCGGGCTGCTACACATGGAGATTGTCTCCGAGCGGTTGGAGCGGGAGTTCGATCTCGATCTGGTCACCACGGTGCCGAACGTGGAGTATCACGTGACGCGCACGGACGGAACGACGGAGCTAGTGGAGAACCCGGCGAAGCTCCCCGCGCCTGGGGTTATCGAGCGCATCGAAGAGCCCTACGTGAAGGCGCGGATTATGTCGCCAGCCGAGTACATTGGGGCGATCATGACGTTAGGCACGGAGCGGCGTGGGGTCTATCGAGGTATGAAGTATATCGACCCTATGCGCGTGGAGTTCGACTGGGAGTTCCCCCTCGCCGAGATCATCATCGATTTCTACGACCGGCTCAAAACTATCAGCCGAGGCTACGCCGGCCTGGACTACGAGCTCGCTGACTACCGCGCCGGCGATCTCGTTAGGCTCGATATGCTGATCAACGGCGACCCGGTCGACGCATTCTCCGTGATCATCCACACGGACAAGGCGTACGACTGGGGGCGTAAGATCGCGGATAAGCTGAAGGAGCTGATCCCGCGGCAGTTGTTCGAGGTGGCGATTCAGGCTGTCATCGGCAGCAAGGTCATCGCGCGATCGACGGTGAAGCCGTTGCGCAAAGACGTGCTGGCCAAGTGCTACGGCGGCGACATCACGCGCAAGCGCAAGCTTCTCGAGAAGCAGAAAGAGGGAAAGAAACGAATGAAGCAGGTTGGCTCAGTCGAGATTCCTCAGGAAGCCTTTCTCGCTGTTTTGCAGGTGGACTGAGCCGTCACAGCAACGAGTAAGAGCTTGAACCACAGAGAACGCAGAGGACACAGAGGAAACAACTAGAAAACGTTCGCTGTTGATCAGTTCTCTAAGTCCTTGGTCAAGCATACGGACGCGAGAGCAGTCCTCTACGTTCTCTGTGTTCTCTGTGGTTATGGCTTTCATACGAACCAGAACCTAACGACAAGCACTACATGGCTTCGCTGGTCGTTCAGACTTCGTTCATCGGTGACGTCGTTCTAACGACCCCGCTCATCGCAACCCTCGCAGCCCGCGGCCCCGTCGACGTCGTCGCGACGCGTGTGGGAGCGTCAGTCCTCGTGGGCAACCCATACGTTAGGCGCCTGATCGTTTATGACAAACGACGCGCGGACCGCGGTCCCTCGGGACTCTTGCGCATAGCGAGCTCCGTCCGAGCATCCGATCGCGACGCAGCTGCTTACTTCGCGCAAGGCTCCCTGCGGAGCGCTTTTCTCGCGCTAGTCGCTGGCTACAAACACAGAGTGGGGTTCGACACGTCGGCCGGCCGTCTCCTCTACACTCGCCTCATCCCCTTTCAGCGCGCGCAACATCACGCCGAACGACTCCTGCGGCTCGCGCTCAGCCCCGACGCCGAAGTGCTTCGTAGCGCGCTGCGCCCACGCGTCTATCCGTCCGACGCCGACCGCGACGCCGTCGATCAACTGCTCGGCACAGCGCCTAACGCGGAGCGGCCGCTCATCGCCCTCGCGGCGGGGAGCGTCTGGGCCACCAAACGCTGGCCCTACTACGCCCAGCTGGCGGCTGCTCTGCAAGCGACGCATCGCAGCATCGTCGTCGGCAGCCGCGACGACACACCCCTCGCCGCCGAAATCGTGCGCGCAACCGGCGGTGACGCCATAGACGCCACGGGGCGCCTAACGCTGCTCGGCTCGGCGGAGCTGATCGGACGCTGCCGAGCGATCGTCACGAACGACTCCGCGCCGCTGCACCTGGCGTCCGCGATGAACACGCCGACTGTCGTGATCTTTGGACCGACGGTTCCCGCGTTCGGCTTCGGGCCGCTCGCGGAGACGTCGACGATTGCGGAATACGTGACGCTCGAGTGCCGCCCGTGCCATCCCCACGGGCCAATGGTCTGCCCACTCGGCCATTGGCGCTGCATGCGCGATCTGTCGCTCGAGAGCGTCCTCGCCCGAGTCATTGCCCTGCCATGACGTTACTCGGACTAACACTTGGGCTCCTCGTCGGCTTCGTCCTCGGCTTGTTAGGCGGCGGCGGATCGATACTCGCCGTGCCGATCTTTCTCTACGTGCTCCATATCCCTCCCAAGCCTGCGATCGCGATGAGCCTGGCCGTCGTGGGACTGAGCGCGTTCGTCGGTTTTCTGACGCACTGGCGCCAAGGAACCGTCGCGCTCCGAGTCGCGTTGCCATTCGGGCTCTGCGCAATGGTCGGGGCTTTTATCACCGCACGACTCACGCATTTCGTGCCCGCCGCAGTACAGCTCACACTCTTTGCAGTCTTCGCATTTGGCGCCGCGATTGCGATGCTGCGCGACGCTGCCAAGCCTGCTCAAGCCGACGCGACGCCGTCGCGCGAAGTCCGCGCGCGCTTCACGCCGATGCTCATTCCGCAAGCGTTTGGCGTAGGCGTGTTGACTTCGCTTGTTGGAGCTGGAGGCGGCTTCGTTATTGTTCCTGCGCTCGTGCTGGTCGCCGGCCTCCCGATCAAGCCCGCGGTCGGCAGTTCGCTCCTCATCATCACGCTCAATGCGCTGAGCGGCTTTCTCGGGTACATCGGTCAGGTACCAATCGACTGGCCGTTGATCGGATCCTTCAGCGCGACAGCCGCGATCGGCGCAATCGTAGGCACGCGGCTTCTGCGACTCGTGCCTCAGCGTCGAGTCAAGCAGGCCTTCGCTATTCTCATTCTCGTGCTCGGCGCATATTTGATCGCGCAGCGCACACTATTCGCACCGCACAACACGCAACCGGCACAGAAACAGGGCTCATGAGCACGCGGAAAAAGACTCGCTACATCGTCGGTGTCGATGTCGGTGGCACCAACATCGCCGTTGCCGCGCTCGACGAATCGGGCGAGAACACATACGGCCTTCGCAGCGAACCGACGCGCGCGGATCAGGGGCCGGAAGCTGTTGTGGACCACATGGTGCGCATGATCGATACCGCGATTGCGGAGACAATCGCGGAGACCGGCGCGAAGCGGTCAGCGTTCGCCGGCGTTGGAGTGGGCGCTCCGGGTCCACTGGACCGCGAGCGTGGCGTCGTGCTCGTCGCGCCGAACCTCGGCTGGCACAACCTGGCGCTGCGCGACATCATCGCCGATCGCGTCGGTCTCACGGCCACGCTGGACAACGACGCCAACTGCGCCACGTTAGGCGAGTGGTGGCTAGGCGCCGCGCGTGGCGGGCGCAACGTCGTCGGGATGACGATCGGCACCGGCATCGGCGGCGGCCTCATACTCGACGGCAAGCTGTATCACGGCTCGTCCGACGTCGCCGGTGAGATCGGTCACATGACAATCGATTCGACCGGCCGTTGGTGCAAGTGCGGCAACTATGGTTGTCTCGAGCAGTACGCATCCGGTACGGCGATCGCACGGCGCGCACGTGAAGCGCTGACCGCGGATAGCGATTCGCTCATGCACCGCATGGTGGATGGCGCTCTCGATAGCCTAACGGCGGCGTTGGTGTACGAAGCGGCGAAGAAGGGCGACATGCTCGCCATCGAGGTCGTGCACGACACCGCCCGCTTCCTCGGCGCCGGTGTCGCCAACATCCTCAACATCTTCAATCCGGATGTCGTCGTCATCGCTGGCGGCGTGACACAAGCGGGTGAATTGCTCTTCGAGCCGCTGGAGCGAGAAGTACGGCGCCGAGCGTTCAAGGCTTCTGTCGATGCTGCGCGCATCGTTCCGGGCACGCTTCCAGGCACCGCCGGCATCGTCGGCGCTGTCGCCACGTTCAAACAGCAGGCGTTAGGCGAAGTGTGACCCGGCGGCGGTTTCGCGTCGGAGTCATCGGCAGCTTCGTCTGGGACCGGATCTACGGTCGCGATCAGCGCAGCGAGCCGATCGAAGAGTGGGGCGGGATCACCTACGCGCTGGGCGGGATGGACGCGGCCTTGTGCGACGACTGGGAGATCGTCCCTATCATCAAGGTTGGCAAGGACTTAGAGCCTCAGGCCAGGTTGTTTCTATCGTCCTTGCGGCACACGGCGCCGGGAGCAGCGCCGATCGCCGTGGAGCAGCCTAACAATCGCGTCACGCTGCGCTACTTCGAAGCCGAGCGGCGCACCGAAGTGTTGAGCGGCGGTGTGCCGCCGTGGTCCTGGCTCGGTTTGCGTCCGCTGCTCGCCGATCTCGACGCGCTGTACATCAACATGATCAGCGGCTTCGAGCTGGACTTGGAAACCGCGCTACTCGTCAGGCAGCATTTTCGCGGTCCGATTTTTTGCGACATGCATTCGTTGCTGCTCGCCGTTCAACCGGACGGCTTGCGCACACCGCGCGCGATGCCTAACGCGGAAGCGTGGATGCGCTGCTTCGACTACGTGCAGTGCAACGAGGCAGAGATGGCGTTGATGGCGCCGGACGCGATGGCACTCGCCGCGACGGCGATGAACGCGGGCGTGCGTTCGCTCGTCGTCACGCTCGGTCCACGCGGCGCTGTGTACTTCGCCGCGCCAGAGTTCCAGCGACTCGTGTTGAATCCTGTGCGCGACGCGCGCGTCGATGCTCAGCTCGGAACCGTGCGCACCGCGTTGCTACAAGCAATTGACCCGCAAGTCAAGGTCGGCGATCCAACTGGTTGTGGCGATGTTTTCGGTGCGACGTATTTCTCGCGACTTCTGTGTAGCGATAATTTTGCGGACGCTTTACAATTGGCCCTGCGTGCGGCGGCTCGAAATTACGCACACCGCGGCGCAACTCATCTCGCTTTCCATCTCCGCGGAGAAATCAGTCCGTCGTGAGCACGGTAATCACCGTTCCGCAATCTCTCGACGACAATACTTTCGAGCAAGTTCTCGAGCAGTTCTCGCACGCGGTAGATCACGAAAAACTTCTAATCGATGCACGACATACACGATGGGCTTCGCCTTACGGTCTCACCGCGCTCCTCGCGCTCGGTCACGCGCGTGCCGAAGCACCGGCTGGGTTCACAGGCCCTGAGGCAGAGGACACGTCGAGCTATTGGCAGCGCGCGGGTTTTTATCGCTACGCCGAAGAGCTTTTCGAATTGCACGGCACGGTCCCGCGCACGCGACAAGGGCCGACCGACTCCAACGTCTTGCTCGAGATCACGCCCGTCGAAAAGAGCGACGATGTGCACGCTGTCGTCGAACGCATTCAGACGAAATCACAAAACATCCTTGTCCACGAGCTCAATCTCGATCCGCAGGCGACGATGCGATTCGCGATGACGTTGAGCGAAGTGTGCCAGAACATTGTGGAGCACGCCGGCGCGCGCGGATGGGTCGCCGTGCAGACGTATCGCTGGCGTCAACGGCTACTTGGGCGACGAGTTGTTGTGATCGCCGTGTGTGACGCTGGCATTGGATTTCGCAAATCACTTGAAACGGCGCAGGGCCGCAAGCTCAGCGATCGTTGGGACGATGCCATGGCGTTGGAAGATGCGGTGATTCGCGGTGTGAGTCGCTTTCGAGATCCTGGACGCGGCCAAGGACTCGCTGGTGTGCGTCGTTATGTTGGTAAGTGGGACGGCAAGTTGTCGGTCCGCAGTGGCAGCGCGCGGATCGCGATTGTGCCGAGCTGGGACGATGACGTGCCGCTTACGGAGAATCTTCCAAGTTTTCCTGGAGCGCAGGTGCAGATCACCATTCCAGAACGGGTGGAGGCGCGATGATTCAACACATGGATGTCGGCGCCGTCGTACTGCGCAACTTGTGCGGCCTGTATTC
>CBQVAZ010000137.1:0-8234 GCA_967720205.1 uncultured Gemmatimonadaceae bacterium
GCGAGCTGCTCACGAGCGACGGAAAGGGATCCATCATGGTCTGGCACCCGAACGCGGCGCAGCCTAACTACGCCATCTGGCGGTCCATCGGCACGCTGGATTCGACTGTGGCGGGGAAAATCACACGCTTGGCCGTATCGCCTAACGGCAGATGGCTGGCCATCGTTGCTGAGCCCGTCCGCTAACTACAACTAAAGCCGTCAGACGCCGGCTGTCAGCTGGTTAGTCGTCAGCTGGCGTCTGAAAGCTTTAGTCAATGGTCAACACCACTTTCCCAATCGTTGTATTGGACTCGAGGCGCGCATAGGCGGCGTCGATCTGCTCCAGCGGAAACGTCGAATCGATCACTGCGGCGAGTGTCCCGTTGGCGAGCCGCGGGACAACTTCATCCGTGAAGGCGCGCATGACGGCGATCTTCTCCTGCAACGAGCGCCCGCGCAGGACCGTCCCTCGCAGCGTTAGGCGCATCCCCAGAATACGCCGCAGATCCACGCTCGCGCGCGAGCCGGCCATCGTTCCCACGAGCATGAGCCGTCCGCGCGGCGCGAGTGCCTCCAGGCTCGGGCTGACGTAGTCACCGCCCACAAGGTCCATCACCACATCGAAGCCCACGCCGCCGGTCCAGGCCGCGACGCGAGCGACAAGAGAGCTGGGATCGCTGCCTAACGCGATTCCCGCCTCCAGGCCGAAGCTGCGCGCGCGATCCAGCTTGGTTTCTGTACGTGAGGTCCCGTAAGGGATCGCGCCCCACGCGCGGCAGATCTGTACCGCGGCGAGCCCTACGCCGCTCGCGACCGCGTGAATGAGCACGCGCTCCCCGGCCTTGAGACCCGCCTGACCGATCAACGCATCGTGGGCCGTGATGTACACCTCGGGCACCGCGCCTGCCTCGACGTCGCTCAGCCGGTCTGGAACGCTCGTGAGCATGTCTTCATGCGTGCTCACGTATTCTGCTTGCGCGCCGCCGCCTATGATCGCAAAGACGCGATCTCCTTCACGCCAGCGTGACGCGCCCTCACCGGACCTAACGACTTCACCGGCGAATTCCATTCCCGGTATTTCTTTTGGAACATCAGCCGGGGGCGGATACTTGCCCGCCCGCTGCATCAAGTCGGCACGATTGAGACCGGCCGCTCGCACGCGCACGAGCACGTGACGCGCCGGTACTTGGGGCTCCGGCACATCGCGAATCTCCAGGCCGTTCGGATCTCCAAATCGAGCGATATATGCGGCTCGCATGCGCTCCTGAGCGTGATGTCCTTCGGGAATCTTCCGTGGGACTCAGGCCTGTCAACGTGGCGCTCGAGCGAAACTGAAGCCATGCTTTGGGCGTACGATTCACCATTCCTCGTAGCTCGGACCTGCCATGATCGGCTTCCTCATCAGCGTTGTCGCCGCGGGCGCCGCTGCAATCTTCGGCTTCTCGGCGGCGCGCAGTTTCGTCCGCAACCGCCTTCGGTACGTCGACGCCGTCAACAATCCACTCATCCCGCTCGTGGCTGGTGTCGGCGCGGGCGCGCTTGGATTGTTTGTCGTTGGCCTTCTGCCGATTGTCGGCATCGGGACCGCGACAGCGTTCGCGCTTAGTGTCGGGCTCGGTGTTGCATCGGGCGCGCGAGACATCCGTCGCGCGCTGCCGCCGGGTACGTAGCGCCTAGTCACGACGCTGCGTTGGGGTCCACGCACTGCCAATGGCAGCGCGGCATGCGCACAGAACCGTGCGGCGCGCGCTCGCGCGCAGCGCCCTAAAGGACGAGACACAGCCGACTGACAGCCGTTAGGCGTTGACGCGCGCGCTTTGTGTGGAATACCTTGCGCGTACCGATGCAGCTCACTGTACGCGAAGCAGCCGCTTACATGGGAGTGAGCGAGGCGATTGCGCGTCGCTGGATCGCCGAGCGCGATCTGCCGGTGCATCAAGTGAATGAGCGCATGTACCTCAATGCCGTCGAGCTCTGGGAATGGGCCGTCGAGCATGGAGTTCAAGTCTCGCGCCGGCTGCTAGAGCATGCTCGCCGCGCACCCGACTCTGTGCCTTCGCTCTCGGACCTGCTTCGCGCGGGCGGCATCTTCCATGACATCGACGCACCGGACAAGCTGAGCGTCCTACGCGAATTCGTGGCCCGTCTGCCACTCCCGGTTGAGCAAAATCGCGACGCGCTGCTCAGCGTTCTGGAGGCGCGCGAAGCCATGGGATCGACGGGTATCGGTGACGGGATCGCGATCCCGCACGTGCGAAATCCGATCGTCCTCCACGTCGAGCAGCCGTTCGTTACGCTTTGCCTGCTGCGGCATCCTGTGGATTTTGAAGCAATCGATGGGAAACCGGTGCACGCCGTATTCATGGTCATCAGCCCGACCGTGCCAGTGCACCTACGCGTGCTCGCACAGCTCGCATTCCTGCTGCGTGATGAGGAGTTACGCGGCATGCTGCGAGATCGCCTGCCGGCGGACGCCATTCTTGGGCGAATCGAACTGGTCGAAGCCACCCGCACCACCGGTTCATACGCGTCGCCTCCTCGTCGCCAATCCGCGGACGACGAGCATGCGGAATCCTAACGAGGAATGGGCAGCCAGCATGGCCAGCTCGTGATCGCCACCGTGTTCGTCGGACTGGCGCTCGTGTTCGCGGCGGCGGTGGCGTCCTGGGCCCTGCGGCGGCACGCGGCGGCTGATCGGGTTTTCCTGACATTGGCGCTCGCCGGCTGCGCCACGTTAGGCGCCGCGGCCGTCTCCGTGCTCCTTGCCGGCGACACTGCATCGCTCGTTCTGCGGGCCGCGACGCCAGGGGGGCCTTGGATCTTTGCCGTCGATCGGCTCTCCGCTGTGTTTCTCCTGGCTATCTCCCTCATTGGTGCGGCGGCTACCGCTTTCGGGACACCGAGCATGGCGATGGAGCGTCGGCAGCGCCAAGTGTGGTTCGCGCACAGCGCGCTCGCGCTGCTGATCGCTGCGCTCGCGCTCGTTGTAATGGCGCAATCGGTCGTACCGTTTCTTTGCGCGTGGGAGATCATGGCCATCGGGTCTTATCTGCTGATCGTAACGCACGACGAAGACCCTGTCGTTCGACGCGCTGGGCTCATCTACATCGTCGCAACACATACGGGAACGCTGGCGCTGTTTGCGATGTTTGCGGCGTGGAGCGTGCACGCCGCAGACTGGTCGTTCGCCGCCCTCGCGGTTGCGGCTCCCAGGCTGCCTAACCAGGGAACCACGATTCTGGCGCTGGCGCTCATTGGGTTCGGGTTAAAAGCCGGCCTGGTACCGTTCCACTTCTGGCTGCCACCTGCGCACGCGGCGGCTCCCGCTCACGTGTCCGCGCTGCTTTCCGGCGTCGTGATCAAGATCGGGATCTACGGCATGTTCAGAGTATTGAGCCTCCTCGGCGGTCCCCCGGCACTCTGGTGGGGCTGGACCGTGCTGGCGCTCGGCGCTGTCTCGGGAGTTCTCGGCGTGCTCTGGGCGCTGGCGCAGCACGACATCAAGCGATTGCTCGCCTATCACAGCGTCGAGAATATCGGGATCATCTTAATGGGCCTCGGCCTCGGCGCGTTAGGCATGCACTATGGCAACCAGGCATTGGCGCTCATCGGTTACACCGGAGCGTTGCTGCACACGGTGAATCACGCGCTCTTCAAGAGCCTCCTGTTCCTCGGAGCTGGAGTTGTGAATCACGCAACCGGGACGCGCAATCTCGACGCCCTCGGCGGGTTAGCGCGGCGCCTGCCGTTCACGTGGCTCGCCTTCCTGCTTGGCGCAACGGCGATCGTGGGCCTCCCACCGCTCAATGGTTTCGTGAGCGAATGGCTCGTGTTCCAAGGACTCTTCCGCGCTGCTCAGAGCCACGAGCTTCTGCGTCTCGCCGTGTTGGGCGTGCCGGCACTCGCACTTATCGGTGCATTGGCCCTCGCGTGTTTTGCCAAAGTAGCAGGCGTCGTGTTCCTTGGATCACCGCGGAGCGACAGCACTCGCGACGCGCACGAGGCCGACATCGCGCAGCGAGTGCCGATGGGCGTGCTCGCGGCGCTCTGCGTGTTGCTCGGCGTCGTCCCGGCGTTAGGCGTTGCTCCGGTGATGACCGCAGCCGCGCACGCCGTAGCACGTGTATCGACAACCATCCCCGATGGCGTAGCCGTCATGCGTGGGACCACGTGGATCACCGGAATGGCGCTAGCGCTGATTGTTCTGCTGACCCTCGCTTTCGCGGTTCGTGGCCGTCTGCTGCGCAGCAGATCCGTCCGCTCTGCGGAGACCTGGTCGTGCGGATTCCCTGATCCCTCGTCGCGCACGCAATACTCGGCGTCGTCGTTCGCCGCATCACTATTGTCCACGTTTGGACGCGCCAGCGGCGTCGTCGAACACCGCACGGCGAACACGTACCACTCGCATCCACTGGATATCGTGCTCGACCGGCTGGCGCTACCGGCGTGGGACTACGTGCATCGCGCGGCGCTGAGTCTGCGACCGATTCAGCAGGGGCGTCTATACGTATACCTGCTGTACGTAATGGTCGCTCTGCTGGTGCTCCTCGCGTACCTGGCTCTCGCGTGACTGCGCAAGCTCTGCTCTCGGCGTTGGCGGCGTTAGGCGCTGTCCTGCTCGTTGCGCCTCTTGTTCCCGGCGTGGCCAGAAAGACACGAGCGATCCTGACGGGGCGGCGCGGCCCACCGGTGTGGCAACTCTACGCCGATTTGCGAAAACTCACGCTAAAGGGAGCGGTCTATAGCCGCACGACGACCGGGCTCTTTCGCCTAACGCCGCTACTCGTTTGGTCTACAACGATTCTCGCGAGTGCCATTCTGCCGCTGGACGGGCGGCGCGCGATCATCTCCTTTCCCGGCGATGCCATCGCATTCGCCGGTCTGCTCGCCCTGGCGCGTTTCTTCTTGGTCCTGGGTGCGTTTGACACGGGCTCGAGCTTTGAAGGGATGGGGGCGAGCCGTGACGTCACGTTCGCCAGTCTCGTCGAGCCCGGCCTCTTCGTTGCGTTTGTCACCCTCAGTGTGGCCAGCGGCGGCCTGTCGCTCAGCGGCATGCTCGGGGCGGATCTGTGGCTTCGCTGGGCCGTCGTGGCGCCAGCGATGGTGCTGCTGGCCGGAAGCATCTTCGTTCTGATGCTCGCGGAATGCGCGCGGGTACCGGTCGATGATCCGGCAACGCACCTCGAGCTCACGATGATCCATGAAGTGATTGTGCTCGACAATAGCGGCCCGGACCTCGGGCTGATTCTGTATTCGCACGCGCTCAAGCTCAGCCTGTTCGCCGCAATTCTCGTGGACATGCTGATGCCGCGATCAACGCTGTCTCCATGGGCCGCGATTGCATTGTTAGGCGCCGGGCTGATGGCCGTCGGCGTTCTGGTGGGCGTGGTGGAGTCGGTGATGGCGCGACTGCGGCTCCCCAAGGTGCCGCTCTTCGTAGCGAGTGGTGCCGCGCTCGGACTATTCGGGCTCATTCTGCTCTTGAGATAGAAGCACGATGACATCGCTCACGGAGCTCATTCTCTTTCTGATCGTCCTCTCGGATTTTGCGGTACTGGGGACGTCCAGGCTGAGCTCGTGCATCCGTGCAGTGGCGCTGCAGGGACTCCTGCTCGGGCTTTTGCCGTTGGTCATCGACGAATCATTGACACCGCACGCCGTGGGGCTCGCGGTGGGCACCGTGATCATCAAGGCCATTGCGCTTCCCGCATTCCTGCGCTGGGCGATTCGTGAAGCAGCCGTTAGGCGCGAAGTCGAGCCCTTGGTGGGCTACACCGCGTCGCTCGCGCTGGGTGTTGCCGCGCTGGCTGTGGCGTTCGCGGTCGCCAATGTCTTGCCGTTGCCCGGCAACGAGGCGGAGCTGTTGATCCCCGCCGCACTCGTGACGGTCATGATCGGGCTCACGGTGCTCATCACGCGGGCAAAGGCGCTCCTACAAGTCGTTGGTTACCTGATGCTGGAGAACGGGATCTATCTCTTCGGCCTAACGCAAGCGCGCCGCGCGCCGTTTCTCGTCGAAGCAGGTGTGCTACTCGATGTGTTCGTCGCCGTGTTCATCATGGGCATCGTCGTCTTTCACATCAATCGTGAGTTCGATTCGATCTCGGCGAGCCGGCTGACGGAGTTACGCGAGTGATCCCTTTCCAGCGCGCACGGAGCATCGCATGATCTTGCTCGCACTCGTGCTGGTTCCAACGCTCGGTGCGGGACTGGCTTATTGGTTGCGCAGCGGGCGCGCCCGATCGATCGTGCTGCTCGCCTGTGGCGTTTTGCATGTCGTCCTGGTCGGCGCGATCTGGTTTCAGCGCGAAGATGTCGTCGCCGCCGCCGGATGGCTCGCTGCGGACGCGCTTGGCCGCGTCGTCCTCACTCTTGTGAGTCTGCTTTTTCTTGCCGTGGCGCAGTACAGCATCGGATACCACGCAACACAGCGACAACACGGAGTGCGGCGCGGCCGCGTTTTCGAGAGCTGCACCCTGGCGTTTCTCGCAGCCGCGTCGCTGGTCGCGCTGAGCCATCATCTTGCTCTACTCTGGATAGGAATGGAGGCGACAACACTTGCCGTCGCACCGCTTGTCTTCGATCGACGCGACCGCCGCTCGCTCGAAGCGGTCTGGAAGTACCTCGTGCTCTCATCGGTAGGGATCGCATTCGCTCTCCTGGGCATCTTTCTGCTTGCGACGTCGCAGCCGACAGGACCCGACGGGGGTCGACCGCTCGTGTTCGGAGACATGATCCAGCACGCACGGCAGCTGGATGCGGCGTGGCTGCGTGCCGCGTTTGTCTTTGTGGCGATCGGCTTCGGCACGAAGATGGGCCTCGCTCCGATGCATTCGTGGAAGCCGGACACCTACGGCGAAGCGCCGGGCCATGTTGCGGGTCTCATGGCCGGGGCGCTCACGAGCTGCGCGTTTCTCGGGTTAGCGCGAGTCACGGCCATCTGCTTCGCTGCGGGCCAGGGGGCGTTCGTGCGACCCGTGCTGATCGGTCTGGGCCTAACGTCGCTCGTGATCGCCGCGGCGTTCATCGTCGGCCAGGGAGACGTTAGGCGACTGCTGGCATACTCGAGCGTCGAACACATGGGCCTGCTCGTCCTCGGCGTTGGACTCGGCGGCGCTGGCGCCTACGGCGCGGTACTGCACACACTGAACAATGGTCTGGCGAAGGGCCTCATGTTCCTAGCGGTGGGGAACGTCGTGTTGGCGACGGGGACGTCAGTCGCCACTGAGATTCGTGGTCTTCTGCGCACATTGCCGGCGACGGGAGCGCTGCTCATCGTCGGTCTCTTCGCCGTCACCGGGTCGCCACCGTTCGGACTATTCATCAGCGAATACACGATCCTGAGCGCGGCGTTCTCGGAACATCACCAGTGGGTAGCTGCAAGCACGATTCTCCTGCTCGTCGTGATTTTCGTCGGCATCGCCGGGATGATCCTGGAGCTCGCATACGGCGAACCTGCCGCACCGGCACCAGGCGGCACACCGAGCGCTGCGTCGCGGGAACGCTCGTCGCTCGTACTCGCACCGGCAGTACTCGCTTTGATTGTGCTCGTCCTCGGGGTGTACATCCCAGCGCCTGTCGCCGACGTGCTCGGCCGCGCCGCCGCGGCCCTTGGAGGTCATGCGCCGTGAGCGACGGATCGCTTGCGGCACTTGGCAACCGCAGGTCTGTCCCGTTAGGCGCCGTCCCGGCGTTGCCTGTCGCGGATTTCCGGGCATCGGTCATCGGTGCGGTGCATGACGGGTGGCGGGTCGTCTCGTTTTTCGGCACGTCCGAAGGCGCGGACCGCGTCCGTTTACTCGCGGTTCTCGCCAACGACGAGGGAGGCCAGCTGGGTGCGGTGTCGGCCCTGGTGGGCGATCGCTATGAGGCCGTTACGCCAGAGTGTCAGCAAGTGTCGCTCTTCGAGCGCGAGCTGGCGGAGCAGTGCGCGGTAACGCCCGACGGACACCCGTGGCTCAAGCCTGTTCGGCGTCACGCCCCGGATCAGGCGCCTAACGCTTGGCCGGTTCCCGCCCGCGAGCGCGATGAGTACCCGTTTCACCGCATTGAGGGGGAGGAAGTACACGAGGTCGCGGTCGGGCCGGTGCATGCCGGGATCATCGAGCCGGGCCACTTCAGGTTCCACGCGCATGGCGAGGAGGTTCTCTTTCTGGAGATCGTCCTGGGCTACCAGCATCGTGGCGTCGAGCGACTCCTCGAGACGCAAGACCGGTTGCGCGCGGTGCTCGTGAGTGAATCGATCGCCGGGGA
>CBQVAZ010000138.1:0-8168 GCA_967720205.1 uncultured Gemmatimonadaceae bacterium
GAGCCGTAATAGACATGCGCTCTTGCATAGCAAGGCACGGGCCCATTCAACCGAGCCGAGCTATTGGCGGCAGCCAGCCCCTAACGAGAGGCCACCGAGTCGGCTGTGGCGCCGTCGCAACGCGAACGGCTATGCGATCTCGGCGTCGAGTCCCAGAAATTCACCGTATCGTGTCGCGGCACGGTCGACTGCCCGACGCTGCCTGACGCTGAGCCGGTCAAAGGGCATCACACTGATCAGGGCTTTGTCTTTCTCGATCGATCGCTTCCAGGTCGCGAGCACCTGTCCGTCGATAACGACGATCGGATTGAAGATCCCGCCGCCAGCGTTGACGCGCTTCGCATACTTTGGGTGCAGCACCGCGTTGCGGTCGCGATACGCCACGGTGTACTCGTCGAATGCGGGAAGGAGATGCGCCGTTGGAGCGGATGCACGCGCTCTGCGACGCGAACTACCCGCGGCGAGCCAGTAGGTGTGGTCGTCGATTGTTTCGTGTACCAGGTGAGACGCCGCGCCTTCCAGCCCGAGACGTATCTCGGCGAGTGTCAAGCCAGACCACCACGCAAAATCATGCATGGTCGCGGGGCCGTGGCTCGTGAAGTAACGCCGCGTAAGCTCAATGATCGCCGCGTCGCGTTGCAGGCGAGTCGCGTTAGGAATCCATTCATCCAGCAGCACGATCGTCGCCTGCTTTCCCACTCGCGGACCGAAGCAGATGACTCCCTTCTGGGCGAGGCGGCCGATGATGTGGAGACCGCGACTCTCCCTCGTCGCGATACGGTCAGCGTCGAGCGCCTTGTATAGCGCGGGTCGCGTAATCTGTCGTCCGCCCTCGAGGTGGCGCACGAGCACTCGCTCACTCTGCGCAAAGACCTTGTCGTCCAGCTCCAGCTGGCGATGGCGCGCTGCGGTGGCGCGTACGACGCGCGGCGTGAGCAACTCGAGCATCCAGTGGATATCGTTAGGTGCCACGAAATGGAGAGTTCCGCGCATCGGCCATGTGCGCACGATTGTCCGAGCGGCAATGGCTCGCTCGATTGTAGCTTCGTTTGCGTTCTTGGTGCGCAGGCCGATGCCCCACAACGCAGCCACGTAATCTTGAGCTTGCATCGCTCCGAACCAGCGCACTACGTCGCCGGGATCGTCGAACTTCGTTTTGGAGATGAGCTGGTTTTGCAGTCGCCGCTTGGGCAGGTCACCGGTCGTACGTGTGCCAGGCATTGATCCGCTAGAGGTGGCTCATCGAGCGATGCTGCTCTGCGTTAGGCTTTGCTGTGGAACCGGCTAGCTCGATTTGCCCCACGGTTCGTCCGCCGTCGGACCATAGATCGATGGCACGGGGACATCGAGCAGTCGCAGGTAGACGGTCAGTTGGCCACGATGGTGCACGAGGTGATTGATGTGCTGCCGCACTATCGTCCCGCGCGGTGCCGTGAGCAGGACTACTTGCTCTCCCATCTTGAGGGACCAGTTCACATCAAAGTCGCTGTCCTTCGCCGCAGCGATCGCCTGACGCGCGTCCGTCACGAGCTTATCGAACTGCGAGAGCAGCGACTCGGTCGCTTGAAAGCTGTAGCCGGTGCCACCGGTTTTGAGATCGAGCTCCGTTTGCGTCACCGCGTTTACAAGCCAGCCGGGCATCGTCGCGACCAGCTGCGCGAGGTGGCCTAACGCGAACGACTTGGGATGCGGCTTCCACTGACCCTGGTCGCCTGGAACGCGTTCGAGCACGCGACGGGTCGTCGCCATTTCGGTATCGAACTCCGGCAGAAGTGTCTCAGCGATCGTCATTGCGTTAACTCGTATGGACGTGGGCCGTGGAAATTACGTGCACCGTGGCGGCACTAGAAGCCGTGCGGGGTGATTCAGCGCCGCGGGAGGGCGAACGCGACGATTGCGTCGCCGGCGCCAAAAAGACCACCGCCGCCTGCAGCGATGACTACGAACTGGCGGCCGTCGGCCTCGTACGTCATCGGTGTCGCTTTACCGCTTGTCGGTAGCGCGCCGTTCCAAAGCAGCTTTCCTGTTTCGATGTCGAACGCGTGTAGTGCGGGATCAAGCGTCGCGCCGATGAAGACGAGCCCGCTCGCCGTTACAATGGGCCCGCCGAGATTTGGCGAGCCCCAATCGGGAGGCGGAGTCGGAGCCCCTTGCCGCGGGAACGTGCCTAACGGGACAGTCCACAGAATGCCGCCGGTGCGAAGACTGACCGCAACGAGCGCGCCGAACGGCGGTGGAGTGCAGGGAAGTCCGCTCGGCGAGCGCAAGAGGCGGCGGCGCATAACGAATCCAGTGCCGTTCATCGTCGTGTATTGATAGTTGGCGCCGGCTCGGTCCGATTCGCGCTGCGCGGCTGACCTGTCGAATCCCTGAGCAGGAATGAGCTGCACCATCGCCGCGAGGCGATTGACGGGAATGACTGCAATTCCGCGAGCAGCGTCGGCGGCGACGCCGCCCCAATGTGCACCCCCGATGTTCGATGGAACGACGAGCGTCCCCTCGAGACTTGGCGGAGTGAAAATCCCTTCGTTGCGCAAACCTGCCATCATCGCACGACACGCGTCGCGATCTTCGGTAGTGGCTCCCCAGGCGTCGTCCGCGCTCCACCGGTGTGGACTGAGTGGCGGTGTGACCGTCGTGAAAGGCTGCGTGGGCCACGCTTCTTCTCCGGTCACCATGCTACGAGGCACCGGACGCTCTTCGACGCCAAAAACAGGCGCACCCGTCTCGCGATTGAGGATGAAGAGTTGGCCCGTCTTGTTGCCTTGCAACACGGCAGGGATGCCGGTGCCGTTCCTAACGATTGTGACGAGCGCTGGGGGCGATGCGTTGTCGTAATCCCAGAGGTCATGATGCACGACCTGGAAGTGCCAGACGACTTTCCCGGTCGAGGCGCGTAGCGCGACGATGGAGTTGGCGTATCGGTTCGCGCCGAGCCGACGTCCGCCAAAGTAGTCCGGCGCTGGACTGGACGTCGGAACGAAGACGAGATCGCGCGCGCTGTCGGCCGCGATGATGGACCAGACGTTGGCCGCGCCCGTGCGCACGGCGCTGGTGTCGCGCCACGTCGCGTACGCAGAATCGTTAGGGTCCTGCGGAATTGGATCCCAGGTCCATTTGAGCGCGCCACTACGGGCATCGAACGCGCGCACTTCGCCGCTTGCAGGTGCAAGGTTGCTGTTGTCGCCGATTGCGCTGCCGGTAATCACGAGGTCGCGCACGATCGCCGGTGGTGACGTCACCTCGTACGCCGGGAATTCGAATGGCCTGACTCGCAGGCCTCGTCTTAAGTCGACGGTGCCGCTGTCGCCGAAGTCGCGGCACGGTGTTCCCGAGGCTGCATCCAGCGCGATGAGCCGGGCATCGATCGTACCTATATAGATGCGGCGGCGACACGGAGCGCCTCGCTTGGCGCGGGCGTCGAGCCACGTCGACACGCCGCGGTTCACAAAGTCGCCGTACCCACGCTGCGGATTGACCTTGGAGTCGAAGCGCCAGCGTTCCTTGCCGGTGGCGGGATCGAGCGCGATGACTTTGCCTAACGGGGTCCCGATGTACATCGTTCCGTCGACAACGAGCGGGGTGACTTCCAGCGACGGTTCCGGTCCGCGCGTCGGCTTGATTCCCGTTTCCCCCGTGTGAAACGTCCACGCCACTTCAAGCCGAGCGACGTTCTCGCGTGTGATCTGCGTCAGCGGTGATGAGCGTGCGCCGCCGGCGTCGCGTCCGTAGTACGGCCAGTCGCCCGCCGCTCTCTGTGCGGCGAGCGGCCATGCAAGCAGAACCCCCGCACCAACCGCCCTAACGATTATCCATGTCATCCCATGTATCGACCCACGGCCATGGCGGCGACCGCGAGTATCAGCACGACGGCCACGACCTTGGCAGTCTGCGCGCCACGCAGCCGCAGGGCGGCGGCCTCTGCGAGCTTTGCTGCACGGTCGTCTGGGGCCGCGGACGCCGCCGCCTGGGAGAGCGCCGCGGCTTTGAGCATCGAGGGTCGCATGATGGCAATGCCCAGCGCGAACGCGATGAGCGCGGCAACCGCGCCAAAGCCGTAGGTCATGCCGACGGACGAACGCATGTACGCTGATTGAAAGCCGAGTGACGCGCGCCAGTAGAGCCAGATGCCGGATAGGATCGTTAGGCCGGCTACCGGCGGCAGAATGTCGAGGAACCGGCGCTTGGCCAAGCCGGCCGCGACCTTCATCCCGTCCGGTCCGGCCTCGAGCAACGACGGCATGAGGAAGAACGCATTGAAGATCATCGTCCCGACCCAGAAGGCGCCGAGCACGATGTGTACGAGCCGTAAGGTGATCTGTAAGAGATCCATGATGTCAACTCGGTGATGGGCACCCTTCAGCGTTGCACCTAACGCGTGACCAAGCTGGGTGCGTAGGGGAACGAGCGTTTTGTCTTTGCCGCTGATTAACGCGGGGCTACGCGGATCAAAGGAACCAATACCTGTAATCCGCGTTGACCCGCGCAAATCCGCGGCAAAATTACTTCCTGCGCGTCGCGCGCTCCAGCGATACGAGTAAATTGGACACCCGCGCTCCAGTGGGTTCGGGAAGCGCGGCGCTAGCGGGGTCACAGCGGCGTACCCTCCCGGAGATCGTGCATGGCCGACCGAATACCGCGTCGTGTGAGGTGGAGACGGCTCCTCGTGATGCTCGCCGTGCTCGGCTTCGTCGCGTATGCCAGCACGTTCGTTTTCGACTACGGCGCCATTTCCTGGCGCAGCGATCCGCTCGTTAGGACGGATGTTGGGCGGCTCCTGCCAGCACGCGTCGAGCGCGTCGCGGCAGTGCCTGACGTTGCGCAGCTGCAGAACATCCTGCGCGACGCGCGCGAGCGTCGGCTCAGAGTCTCGATCTCGGGAAGTCGCCATAGCCAGGGCGGTCATACGTACACGCCGGGCGGCGTCGTGCTGGACATGCGCGCCTTCAACCATGTGCGCAACATCGATACGACGGCCCTAACGATTACAGTCGAGAGCGGGGCCACGTGGGACGAAGTCCAGCGCGCGCTCGCGCCGCAGCGTCTCGCGATCAAGGTCATGCAGTCGTCCAACATCTTCACGGTTGGCGGCACGCTCAGCGCCAATGCCCATGGGCGCGACATCGACGTCACGCAGGTCGTCGAGGTCGTGGACAGTTTCCATTTGCTCCTCGCGAGCGGCGAGGTCGTCACCGTCAGCCGCACGTTGAATCCTGAGCTTTTCTCACTCGTGATCGGCGGGTACGGCATGTATGGCGTCATTCTCGACGTCACATTAAGAGTCACGCGCGACGAGCTGTACGAGCAGCGCGCCGTATCGATCGACTATAAGGAGTTCCCGCGCTACTTCTTCGAGACGGTGAAGCGCGACTCCGCGGTCGTGTTCATGCTTGCGCGACCATCCATCGACCCCAATCCCGCGTCCTTCCTGCGCGAAATCGTCGTCGCGACGTGGCGGCACGCTCCGCCTGGAACCACGGGGGAATTCACGCTGACGGAAGAAGCACACGTTAGGCGCGACCGCTTCTTCTTCGGCCTGTCACGCGAGTTCGACTGGGCCAAATCGCTGCGCTGGCGTTTGCAAAAGAGGGTGGAATTGGGCGCCGGCACCGCGCGGATCGTTTCGCGCAACAACTCCATGCGCCCACCGCTCGCGCCTCTGGAGTTTCTCGACTATCACTCCTCACGCGACACGGACATCATCCAGGAGTATTACATACCGGTCGAAAGCTTCGTCGCCTTCATGGATCGCTTTCGAGAGATCCTGATCGCGGGCAAGCTGAACGTGCTCAGCTCGACGGTGCGTTACGTGACACCTAACGCCACACCAGTCCTGGCATACGCGCCGGAGAAACCTGTCTTCGCCATCATCCAGATGAGCAACGTCGGCCTCTCCGCCGATGCCCAGGCGCACGCGGAGTCGGTGACGCAGCAGCTCGTCGACGCTGCCATTCAGCACGGCGGCACGTACTATTTGACCTATCAGCTGTATCCCACGCCCGCCCAGCTACACCGCGCGTATCCCAGAGCCGCGTTTGCATTCGAGCGCAAGCGCTTCTACGATCCTAACGAGACGTTTTCGAGCCAGTTCTACCAAAAGTATGGTCACACGCAGCCCCTAGTGAGCCAATGACACGCCACAGAAGCGGTCGAACGGGCAAACGCATTCTCCTCGTGTTGCTCCTTCTGCTCGTATGTGGAGCGCTCTATCTGTTCCTGTACGAGCCGAGCTACAGCGGCACGCTCGTTCAGAAACCGGACCACACGCTCGTCTTCGCGCACCGCGGCTTCGGCGATCTGGGGCCGGACAACAGCCTGTTCGCTGTCGAGAAGGCGATGTTCGCGGACATGGACGGCGTCGACGTCGACGGCCAGCTCACCAAAGACAGCGCGCTCGTCATCTTTCACGACTTGAGCGTCGACCGCCTAACGGCCGGCACAGGGAAGGTGCGCGACAAGACGCGTGCCGAGATGCTCGCCCTCGATCTGGGGCCCAAGTACGACTCCACGGTCCACGGCGCCAACGTGCACCCCTTCGAGGATTTCGTCGAAAGCGTGAACCAACGCGGCATCCTGATGGTCGAGCTCAAAGTGCCCAGCGCGAAGCCGAGCGGCATCGAACAGATCGCCGTGGATGCGATTCGGCGGCACCACGCGCACGAGAGCGTCATCTTGAGCTCGTTCAATCCGCTCGTCCTGTATCGCATCAAGAAGCTGGACCCGCGCGTCCGGACGGCGCTCATCTTCATGGACACGAACTGGAATCCGGAGTTGCTCGCCGAGATCAAGCCGGAGGATCGAGTCGACCTCCCGTGGCCCGTTAGGCAGGAGTTCATCCGCCGGGCCGTCCGCAAGATCGTGAAACCTGACTACCTGAGCATCAATCACGAGGTCGACGAGAAAGTCACCAAGCGATTGATCGCTAAGGGATGGCCTGTCTTCATCTGGACAGTCGACGAGGAGCCCGACATCCGCGCCGCGCTCGCGAAGCGGCCGTATGGCATCATCTCCGATGAGCCGCTGCGCGCCAGACAACTGCGCGACGGATGACGATCAACGACCCCGACGTCGTCTATACCGATCTTGGGTTAGCTGTACTCGGCGCCTTTCTCGCCTGGCGCTTGCGGCGAGAACGAAGCGACATGGCGCGCGCCGGTGTGGTCATCATGGGAGCGCTCGCCAGCGCGGCGTTTTTCGGAGCCGTCTTTCACGCGTTCTTTCCATCGGATACAGAGACGCGGGCGGGTTTCTACGCGTGGATTCCGGTGTCTCTCTCGATCATGATCGTGTCCTGCACGCTGCTCGCCCTGGGATTGCGCGTCCTCGTGCCGGGTCTCAAACAGAACGTTAGGCAGCTGCTCGTTGCCGCGTACTGCGCGACTTTCGCGTACGTCGTGCTCTTCGTCGATGAGACGTACGGCACGATCGTGCGGTTCTACGCGCCGACTTTGATTCTCTTCCTCATCGCCGCAGTGCGTGAGGCGCTGCGACAGCAGACGCAAGCCTGGTGGTTGCTCGCGGCGGCGTTCGCGCTTTCGATCGTCGCCGCACTGCTGCAGCAGATGCAGGTGGCGCTGCACCCCGTCTACTTCGATCACAACGCGCTGTATCACGTCCTTCAGGGCATCGCGCTCGTGCTGCTCTACTTTGGATTCCGACGTGCAACCAGCTTGGATCGCGCGCCTCGCGCGGGATGAGCGCCTCGCCCGTTACGCGGGCTTCATATGGGGATTGGCCGAAGGCCTGGCGTTCTTCATCGTCCCCGATCTGTACATCACCTTTGCGACGCTCTTCTCGATTCGGGCCGGCATCATCGCGTGGGCGTGGTCGCTCGTCGGTTCGCTCGTCGCTGTCCTGATCATTTGGATGCTCGTGACCATGCTCGGCGGCGGATACGTCGCTTTTCTGCAGAACGTCCCCGGGATCAGTATGGGACTTCTGCAGCAGACCACTGTTAAACTCGCCACGGACGGCCTGCCTCTAACGCCGTTGTTGGTGTTAGGCGGTGTCCCGCTCAAGGTGTACGCCGCGCTCGCGTTCACTCTAGGGATCTCGTTAGGTACCACCCTACTGTGGACCGTCTTCGCACGGCTCGTCCGAATTGCGCCGGTGTTCTTGCTCGTGGCAGGTGTCCGGCTCGTTTTCCGGCGGCACGTGGACGATCACCC
>CBQVAZ010000139.1:0-8116 GCA_967720205.1 uncultured Gemmatimonadaceae bacterium
TCTCAGGAACTCCGATTCGCTTGGCGGAGCATTCTCAAGAACCCTGCGTTCTCCGTTATCGTCGCAGCATGCATCGCGATCGGGATTGCGGTCAACACGACGATCTTCAGCGTCACGGACGCCATCGTTCTGCGCCCGTTTGACTTTGAGGATTCCGAACGCCTCGTCTCGCTCAAGACTCGTGAACCGCGCAGCGGGAACGATGGCGAGGTTTCCTATCTGGATTTCCAGGATTGGAAAGCGCAGGCGCGATCGTTCGCGGGGATGGCCGCGTTTGGATATCGCAGCCTCTCTATAACCGATGGAGAAGAGCCGGAGCGCCTGGAAGGGAACATCATCTCGTGGGACCTCTTCCAGTTGTTAGGCACTCGTCCGCAGCTCGGGCGCCTCTTCCTCGCGGAGGAGGATCGGCCCGGTGCGCCCGGAGTCGTCCTGCTGAGTGACGAAGTCTGGCGCCGCCGCTACCACGGCGACTCGACAGTGCTGGGCACAGTGATCCAGGTGAACGCGCTGCCGCACACGATCGTGGGCGTGATGCCTCCGCGCTTCAAGTTCCCGCAGGAAGCCCAGCTGTGGATTCCGATCGCGGGCCTCGCGGAGAGCGACCATCGCGACTGGTACAACTTCCAAACCTTCGCGCGGCTCAAGCCTAACGTCACCGTGGAGCAGGCGACGAGCGAGCTGGATGGAATGTCGAAGCGGCTGAATGAACAGTACGGAGTCCGCGAGGGGCGGCTCGGGATGGCGCAGTCAATCCGCGAGGATCTCATCCCGGACGATGTCACGCTTGTCGTGCTCGCGATGATGGGCGCTGTGACGCTCGTGCTCCTGGTTGCATGCGCGAACGTGGCGAACCTCATGCTGGCGCGTGGCTCTGCACGCGCGCGAGAGATCGCGATCCGCACGGCGATCGGCGCCGGCCGTAGCGCGATCGTGCGGCAATTACTGATCGAGAGCCTGTTGCTCGCGCTGATCGGCGCCGTGATCGCTCTACCACTCGCGCACTTTGGAATGAACCTCCTCGACGCGGCGATGCCAGCTGAGGATCCCATTCCATACTACATCGATTGGCGGCTGGATTACCGCACGCTGATCTACACGTTCGGCTTGGCGCTCGTCACCGGTGTCATCTTCGGCCTAACGCCGGCGTTGCAGTCCACGAGAGGCAAGCTGCACGGTGTGCTCAAGGAAGGCGGGCGCGGCAGCGTATCCGGCGTCAAGCGCAATAGACTGCGTGCGTCGCTCGTCGTGGCAGAAGTTGCGCTGTCGGTGGTGTTGCTGGTTGGCGCGTCGCTCTTTGTGCGGTCCTTCCTCGGGATGCGCAACGCGAACGTCGGCTTCGCGACGGATCCATTGCTCACGATGCGCATGTATCTGCCGGGTATGATGTACGACTCGACGAGCGCCAAGGTGCAGCGCGTCGAGGACGTCCTGCGCCGAGTAGAAGCACTCCCGGGCGTGCAGGCCGCGGCCATTTCCAACCTCATTCCCATAGACGGTGGCGGCAACTTCTCCCAGATCGAGATCGAAGGAAAGAAGTACGACGACACCGAACGACCCAGGGCGTTTTGGAGCGGCGTCACGGGACATTGGCTGTCCACGTTAGGCGTCCCGCTCCTCGCCGGGCGCAACATGACCGAGAGCGAGGCTCTCGACAGCATGCCGGTCGCCGTGGTGACGCAGGATTTTGCGCGGCGCTTCTTTGCGGAGGGCGATCCACTCGGCCGCCGTTTCCGCGTCTACGGCGACAGCGCGGCGCCCTACTTCACGATCATCGGAGTCATCGCCGACTTCAGGTACTCGAGTCTGGACGACACCGATCTCCCAGTCGGCGCGGCCTACGTGCCGTATCCGTACATGTTCGCGCGCAACAACGGTCTCGTCGTACGCACCGCGGGGAATCCGATCAGCCTAACGAGCGCTGTGCGCGAGCAGATCCGGGCGTCGGACCCCAAGGTCCCAGTGTACGATGTGATGGACATGAACGACGTCAAGCGCCTGAGCTTTTGGCAGTACCAACTCTTCGGCTGGATGTTCGGGATCTTCGGCGTGATCGCGCTGGCGCTCGCGGCCATTGGCGTCTACGGCGTCATCTCCTTCGGGGTGACCCAGCGGACGCAGGAGATCGGCGTGCGGGTCGCGTTAGGTGCGCAGCGGCGTGACGTCATGCGCATGATCGTGATGAACGGGCTCACCCTGGCCGGCGTCGGTATCGGTGTCGGCGCTCTGGCGGCGTTCGGGGTGACGCGCGTTGTCCGCAGCCTGTTGATTGGCGTCTCGCCGACCGATCCGATCAGCTTCGGATGGGTCGCTGTCTTCCTCGCAATGGTCGTAACCGTCGCGAGCTATTTCCCCGCGCGGCGCGCGATGGCGGTCGACCCGATCATCGCGTTGCGAGCCGAGTAAGTTCAATCAGGCCGGCGGCCTTCCAAAGGTTTTGTTCTTAAGTTCAAGAGCAAAACCTTTCGGATTTCTCGGATTAAGCGGATAGTACGAATTCTGTTCATCGATGAATCTGGATTCGTTCGATCCGCACAATCCGTTTGATCCGAACAGCTTTGTTCTTTAGGTCAAAAGCAAACAGTCAGAGGGCACAATGGCGGTTCGCACATCATCGGCCGAATGGAAGGGGACGCTCAAGGAAGGCTCCGGCACAATGAAGGTCGGCAGTGGCGCCTGGCAGGCATCATACACGCACGCGTCACGCTTCGAGTCGGGGGCCGGGACCAACCCTGAGGAGCTCATCGGTGCTGCTCACGCTGGATGTTTTTCGATGTTCCTCGCCGCCTTACTCACGAAGGCCGGCTTCACGCCGACGAGCATCCGTACGACGGCCACGGTCCACCTGTCCGAAGGCCCGGTCATCAACTTGATCGAGCTGAAGACGGAAGGCGTCGTGCCTAACGTGAGCGAAGCCGTCTTTCGAGAGCAAGCCGAGGCGGCGAAGAAAGCTTGCCCGGTCTCCAAAGCGCTCACCGGACCAGAGGTCACGCTCGACGCCAAGCTCGTATCCTAACTCTTCGTCCGCGGAGTCCAGACGCTCACTTTATTGAGTCTTTGAGCGCCAAAACCTCTTTAGGCGCGGGCGGATACTGCAGCTTCAGCGTCTCGAGCTTGTCCACGATCGTTTTCATGACGAGATAGTTCCGAGCGCGCTTGTCGTCCGAGGGCACCACGTACCACGGTGCCCACTTCGTGCTGCACTTGGATAACGCGTCCTCATACGCCTTCGTGTAATCGTTCCACAACTTGCGATCCTCGAGATCGCCAGCTCGGAACTTCCAGTTCTTCCTCGGATCCTCCAGCCGCTCGATCAGCTGCTCGCGTTGCTCTTCCCGCGACATGTGGAGAAAAAACTTGAGGATGATGACGTTGTTCTTCGCCAGCAACTCCTCGAACTCGTTGATCTGATCGTACCGCTGCTTCCACACGTCAGCCGGCGCGAGTTTCTTCACGCGCACGACGAGCACGTCCTCGTAATGCGAGCGGTTGAAGATCCCGATTATACCGCGCGGTGGCACGGCGGCGTGCACACGCCATAGGAAGTCGTGGGACCGCTCGAGCTCCGTCGGCACCTTGAAGCTCGTGACCTGAACACCCTGCGGATTGCACGCGCCGAAGACGTGACGGATCGTGCCGTCCTTGCCTGACGCGTCTCGTCCCTGCAGGACGACCAGCAATGCAAAGCGCCGGTCGGCGTAGAAAACATCCTGCAGATCACCAAGCTTTTCTTGCTGCTCCTCCGTCTTCTCTTTCAGCTCGTCGCGATCGGGAAGTGCGCGCGGGCGTTTGGCCGCTCGATCGCCCAGATCGGGCTTCTGACCATGACGGACGGGAACTAACACGCGTCGATTACGGGTTAGGGGAGAGGGAATAGATGGGACGTGGCTTCATGCCAGTTGGGCGCTCCATTTTGAACCGCAACGCACGCCTTCGACAGACATTGACTACCACCACCACGATCTATCGCGTTGCCGAGCCGCGTCCGTCATTGGTGCGTGCGGAGCGGTACGCGGCTGCGCTCGCGTTCCCGGCCTACCTCGAGTCGGTGGTCAAGAACCGCGAGTGGTGGCAGGATACGTATAGATTGGCCACGGTTCGCGAGGAGCACGCCGCGCGAGCGAACGCGCTGCCGTCATTGTGGAAGCTCGTCGCCATTACGGAGGACTGGTGCGGCGACGCCGTCAACATCCTCCCATTCGTTGCTCGGCTCGTCGAAGCCGCTCCCGAAACGCTCGAGATGCGTTTGCTCGGCCGAGACGCCAATCCGGACCTGATGAATGCGCACCTGACCGGGGGTCGCACGCGTTCGATTCCCAGCATCATCGTCCTGGACGACAACTATTTAGAGTACGGCTGGTGGGGCCCTCGTCCTTTGCCGTTGCAGGAGCAGGCCATGGGGGATTGGTGGCAGCTGCCGAAGGACGAGCGCCGCCTGCGCATTCGAATGTGGTACGCCCGCGACCGCGGCCGACAAATCCATGAGGAGTTATTGCGCCTCCTGGAAGGGATGACAGTCGCGCGCCAGCAGCCTCTGTAAGCGGGCCGCCGCGACGATACATTGTTCGGCACTGGCGACGGAGATCACATGGAAGATCGGCGCATCGAAGGCAATTTCTCGCAAGGCTGGGGTATAGCGGGCTTCATTGTGCTGCTCGCCGTGGCGGCCTTTGTCGGAGCAGGGTTACTCAAGCGGAACACGTATCATCCGCCAACCGATCCACTCGCGCCGCCACCAAAAGCGACAACGGAAGCGCATTAGGAGCCAGGCCTAGCGTCCCACCCGCTGGGTTCAACGCTAGGTCGGAGGAAGCTGGTATGAGGAACAGAGTTCGCCATTGGGCTTTCGCCGCGGCATGCGCCGCGATGCCTTGTTACGTCAGCGCTCAGGTCACCGGCGCACAAATCCAACCGATGGGCAGCAACCCGGGCGCCTACTCGTTCGAATTGTCCGACGGCGAGCCCATCTCCTGGTTCCTCGAAAACAGCCAGCCGTTAAAGCTGACTCCGGAGCAAAAAACGTCTCTCATCAGCATCCGGCGTCGGCTGCGCAGCGACAACGAGCGCTTCATGACGCGGCTGGATTCCGTGGCCACCGCGGTCGGCCTAACGATCGGTGAGCGGCCGCGCCTGACGCCTGACGAGAGGCTCGCGCTCGAGCGCTTCAACAAGATCACGCAGCAGACACGCGATTCCATTCGCGCCAACAACGCACTCGCTCGTGCCGAAGCGCTGACGTTGCTCAACGACACGCAGCAGACGCGGCTCGACTCGCTCGTTACGGTGCTGCAGCGCGAACGTGGTCGTGGCCAAACGCGCCGGCGCGGCGCAGGTGCTGGGACCGGGGGTGGATCGTAGCAACCGGCGACGCTGCCGCGGTTGCCGTTCCTGCTCGGCGCGGACGTGCCGTTGCTCGTAAGGCATTTGCACTTCTGATCGCTGCCGCAGCGCTGGCCGCCGCGGGCCTACTCGCCTTCGCTTATCGCGGGGACCCTGAAGGGTCGGCTCGCATTGCGCACGCAGAATTGGAGCAGTTGCTCGAGCGCACCGAAGTCGTGGAGCGTCGTGCCGTCGTCATGCAGCGCAACTGGTGGGACTATTTTCGCGTCACGCACGGCGTGCTCGCCACGACGGATCGCAGAATTCTGTTCGTCGGCGTGCCGCCTGACGCCCTGCTGCGCCCGCGCGACGAGCCTCAGCTTCTCGTGACGCTGGACGTGCCGTACGACCAGACGGCGGAGGCTCATCGTGAACGAGTCTACTTTGGTCTGTTCGGCGGGGCCGTGCTGCGGACCGGAGGGAAGTCCTACGAATTCGCCGTCGCCGCTGGGGAACGCGCAAAGCTCGACTCGGTGCTTGCCGTCATCGCCAGGCGCCAGGAATTGCTGCGCGAAGCGCTCGAGGCGGAACGCCAGGCCGCGGAATCGGCGCTCGCTGAATCGAGAAAACCTGTCTACCACGTGGTACTAAAAGGCGACGCCGTCACGTCGATCGCGGACCGCTACGGCATCTCCGTCGATTCGCTGCGGCGCTGGAACAGCCTAACGAACGACCGCATCCGGCAAGGACAGCGCCTTCTCGTGAAACCCGGCACGTGACGTGACGGCCGGCGACAGCGTTCCCGTCGAGCATCGCGTCACCGTCGAGCGGTCGGCGCGCGTTTACACGTTAGGCAACACCCGGGCGGCCGAGGCGTGGGTCGTGTTACACGGGTATGGGCAGCTGGCCGCGCGCTTCATCGGCAAATTCGCGGGTATCGCCGTGCACGAGCGGGTCATCGTCGCACCTGAAGCGCTCAATCGGTTCTATTTCGAGCTTCCTCGAATTGGCGGGCCACCGGCTGCCGAACGGCGAGTCGGCGCAGCCTGGATGACGCGCGAGGATCGCGAGGCCGAGATCGCCGACTATGTGGCGTATCTCGATCGGATGCTTCCCAGTGTTGCACCCGAGGCACGCGCCATCACCGTACTCGGTTTCTCACAAGGAGTCGCAACGGCGCTCCGCTGGGTCGCGTTAGGGTCCACGCCGGTGCAACGATTGATATTGTGGGCAGGACCGAGTCCGCCGGACCTCGATCTGCATCGACTCGCCGAACGGCTGGCTGGGGTGCGCGTTCACGTGGTGATGGGTGAGCGCGATCCGATAGGGGTAGGCGGTGAACTGGAAAAACAACTAGATGCGCTCGAGCAGGTGGGGATCGAAAGTGAAATCACTCAGTTCGAAGGCGGTCATACACTGGATGCCGCTGTGCTCGCCCAACTCGCGTCGGCCTAACGCGATCGCTTCCAGCGATCCATGTCGCGTCGTTCTTTTTTTGTCGGTCGTCCCGCCTCGGTTCGCATCGCGCCTGGGCCCATGGCACGCATTTGCGCCGCGAGTTTCTCGCGGGCGGCTCGGCTTTCCGCCGTTTCTTCATACAACGCCGCGGCCACACTGGCCGGCCCGCGTGAGTCGGAAACGCCCCGAACGATGACGGTCCGCTCATAGGGCGGATGCCTGACGAGGATCGAGTCTCCGACGCGCACGTGGCGCGCGCGTTTGGCACGTTCGCCGGCCACCAGCACACGGCCTAACTCGATAGCCTGGGCCGCCAGCGAGCGCGTCTTATAGAATCGGGCCGCCCACAGCCAGATGTCGAGGCGTACGGCGTCGTTGGCGGGCGCTGTCATGCCTCAAGCCTATGGCGCACATCGCGCTAGCGCCACGCAATCCGATAGGCACCGACCGGCGTAACAATGGAGCGGCACCACGCCGTGTATCGCACCTCCATCCATGCTCGATCCGCTTCTTGCGAACGATATGGCAGTACAGCCCACACGTGGGCTTCGAGTTGCGATGCCATCCCGGTCGCTGCAAGTTGATCGCCCCCAAGCACAAGCCACTCAGTCAGCTACGGGGCGAGAGCACTCGCCGCAGGTGATGCCTCAAAGTCTGTCGACGAGCGCCACGGACGCGGAACTTCTCAAGAGACTCGCGTTAGGCGAGGAACGCGCCCTCGGCGATCTGTACGATCGCCATAGCGCGACGGCGTTCAGTCTGGCGCGCGCGATCGTGCGCGATGTCGCGGACGCCGAAGAAGTCGTCGCGGAAGCCTTCGCGCAGATGTGGCGCACGGCGGCCTCGTTCGATCCCGGTCGCGGATCCGTCGCCGCCTGGGTCACCACGATCGTTCGCACGCGCGCGCTCGACCTCATCCGCGCGCAGCGTCGCCGGGCACGAGTCTTGGACGATGCTGTGCTCACGGCGCAGGACGACGCGATCGCGGGCGTGCCATCCGGCGGCGATACACCAGACCGTGACGTCGAGCGCGCCGAGGCACGCGAGCTCGTGCGCCGCTCCCTCGCCGATCTTCCCACCGCGCAGAGACGCGTATTGGAGCTGGCGTACTTCGGCGGCATGTCGCAAAGCGAGATCGCCGAGTTTCTCAAAGAGCCGTTAGGCACAGTGAAGACGCGCATGCGTGCAGGGCTGGAGAAGCTGCGCAATGCGCTGCGTCCAATCATGGGTTCGGAGGCGCTGCCATGACGACACCCTGGCAGGAAACAGCCGCCGCGTACGCGCTCGACGCACTCGATGCGCCGGAGCGTGCCGAGTTCGAGTCCATGCTCGCCAGCTC
>CBQVAZ010000140.1:0-8115 GCA_967720205.1 uncultured Gemmatimonadaceae bacterium
GCGTTAGTCCGCGTTAGTCCGCGGCGAAAGCAATTCTGTAAAAAAAACAAACCGGGCCAGCGCTTTTCGCGCCGGCCCGGCAGGACACGGGTTCGGAAGCTCGTGTCTACTGCGAGATCAAAAAGCTCGCGACGAGCGCGCCTAACGCGATGAGCCCCGCGGCCGCGGCGATGAGCAAGCCGGGCGAGAGTTTCATGTCGCGCCACCAGAATGCAGTCGATGCCCGCGGTGCTTCCACCGTCGGCAACGCCGCCATGATCTTGGCAGGCAAGTACGCAGGCGTCGCCATGCGGCGGCGGCGATCGGTTTCTTCACCGATGCGGCGCCAGAATTCGACCTGGCGCGCGGCATCGCCGCGGAGCCCGGCCGGTTCGGCTGTGTCACCATCTAACCAGCGATTGATCACGTCGGTCGTTACCTGTGAGTTCAGCGGCACTTCACGGTCGCCTACTGAACCCGTAGCGTCCGACGGAAGATTGCCGCGCTCGCGGCCAACCTCTCGTTCGCTGTCGCGGTCCATTTCGTTGTCCAACATTAGGCGTATTTCTCCTCTAAGAGAGACTGGAGCGCCTCACGTGCTCTATGGACACGCATTTTGAGCGCCCCGACCGTGGTGCCTAACAAGTCAGCCATTTCTTCGTACGAACGACCCTCGACGTGCTTCATGACGAACGCTTCACGCAGCGAAGACGGCAAGCTGCCTAGCGCGGTGTCGAGATCGCCTCTGAGCTCCGTGCGGTCCAGATCTTCTTCCGGATTCGCATAGCCCGTCGGCTGATCGTCCTCGTCGTAGCTCAGGTGCGTGCGCCGAATGTTCTTCAGCCAGTCCTTGCACCCGTTGGCGACGATTCTGAAAACCCAGGCGTCGAAGCGACCGCGCACCTCGGAGAGGTGCTGGTACGCCTTGATGAAGGACATCTGGAGGATGTCTTCGGCCACGTCGGGACTGCCTGTCATCCCGAGGGCATGGCGGTAAAGCGGGTCGCTGTACCGCTGGATCAGGATCCCGAATGCGTCGCGATTTCCCGCGAGCACCCGAGTGATAACCTCTTGATCCGCTTGCGACTGGTCGATCTGGGGAGCCGCGATGGCAGTCTGCACGGCGGAAGAGTAATTACCCTTCCGGCGCCGGGACAGACCAGTGCTTCCCGGCAGCATCACCCCGAGTGCGATTTGGGTCACGTTCACGGACGAGCGGGTTTCGAAGAGGTAACACGGCCGCTCAAAGCTCGGCTCCCCTTCAACTAAAACCGTCAGCAGACAGCTACGAGAACTCTAGTTTTCAGCGAGCGTCGAACACGTTCCAGCCCAGCCGTCGAATCTCCGCCCCGTGTTCATCTAGCTTGGGTGGTGGATACCGGACCTTCCCGGGCACCGACGGCGCGATGCCCGTGAGCGCTGAATGGGCGACGTCGCCCAGAGCCTCGCTTACAGGGCGCACGCGACCAGCCGGCACACCAGCCTTGCTCAGTCGAGTGAGCCACTCATGCCCGTCCCGCTCAGCCACTCGACGAGCGATGACGCCCGTGACGCGCTCGCGACTCGCGAGGCGCCCTTTGTTCGCCGCGAGCTGCTTGTCTTCAGCTAACTCGGGCAGCTCCAGCGCAGAGCAGCAGCTCGCCCACTGCCGATCGTTTCCGACGCCGATCACGATGTAGCCGTCGCGCGCCTTGAACGCCTGGTACGGTACGAGGTTCGGGTGAGCGTTCCCGAATCGCCGAGCCTCGCTGCCGGAGACCAGCACGTTTTGCGCGACATTCACAAGCGCCGCGATCGCGGAGTGTGCCAGGGAAACGTGCAGCCGCCTGGCGCTTACGGGTAGCGCCTTGCGTGATCTCTCACGCGCGACGAGTGCGGCCATGATCGAGAGCGCGGCGTCCTTCCCCGCGATGACATCGGCGAGCGCCACGCCGACCTTCATCGGCTCGCCGGTGGGGTCACCGGTGATCGCCATCCATCCGCTTTCAGCCTGTACGACGAGGTCGTACCCGAGTCGTGGGTTGTCGAGACCGAAGCCGGTGAGGGTGAGCCAGATGAGGTGAGGGTGCGCGTCGAGCAACTCGTCGCGGTCGAGCCGCGCCTTGCTCAGCGTCTCGGATTTGAAGTTCTCGAGCACCACATCGGCCCCGGCGATCAGCTCGTTCAGGGCCGCGACGTCGTTGCGGACCTCGAGGTCCAGCGCGATCCCGAGCTTGTTGCGGTTGGTGCTCAGGTAGTACGCGCTCTCGCCGCGCGCGTCGAAAGGCGGCCCCCATTGCCTGCTTTCGTCGCCCAAACCAGGCCGCTCCACCTTGATGACGTCAGCGCCGAGGTCTCCCAGGGTCATGCCGCAGAGCGGTCCGGCAAGCACCCTCGACATATCGAGAACTCTGATGCCTTTGAGCAATTCTGTCACGTTTGTGTCGCGATTATGTTATGATACAGTCGTCATTAGGTGCTCTTCGCGTTAGGCTGGCAGGGCGTAAAGCATCACGCGAATTGGCTTGCATGACGACTGAAAAATCATATACTTAGCGCCCGTCGCCACCCCCGGCTTTGCAGCGCGGTAATGGCAAACATTCAGGACAGTTGGTTGCCCGCGCCTCTGCCCTGCTGTGTAGCGCCGCCCGCCCGCCCCGGCCCCCGCTTTCGCGATAACCGATACCATTTCGATGACCAATCCAGCGCCCCGTGGTGCGACGCCGGCTCCGGCCGACGCCGCTAAAACGACTGCGCCTACTCCAGTTGCAGGTTCTCCGGTTGTCCCGCCCCCGCCGCGGCGCGGGCCTGGACATCGTGGGCAGGACGTTCGCGACGCCGTCGCCGAGATGGCAGCGCGCGCTCATGAAATCAGCCTCGAAGCCGGCAGCAAGATGGCGGCGGCGATGAAGGATGTGATCGGCGCTGCCGCTGGTCTCACCGCGTTCGCGCTGGAGAGCGCTCGCGAGCTGGTGCAGTACATGGTCCGCCGCGGGCAAATGACACAGGACGAAGCCGACAAATTGATGCGTGATGTGGAGCACGCGCACGGTACAAAGCCGAAACCGAAAGTTGCCCACGCGCCCGCGAAACAAGAAAAGGCGGCCAAGCCTGTCGTGAAAGCAGCGCCGGCACCGGCGCCTGCTCCCGCTCCCGCTGCAAAGCCCAAAGCGCTTGCTGCAGCTCCCGCTGCAAAGCCCAAAGCGACGGCGGCACCAAAGGCCGCGGCAAAAGCTCCTGCGAAGAAGAATCCCAAGAAGAAATAGTCCCCGCTGACGCGACCACAGTCTGCGTCGCGCACTGCATCATCGGTCAACGATCTAGTGGTTTCAGCGCGCGTTTGCGCACCTGTGCGCGCGCTATAGGTTCTGCGCCAATGCGTCGATTTGTCGCGCGATCGCTTTCGATAAGGGCGCTCGAGTCATGAGATCTTTAGTCGCCCGCGCACCAACACGCATCGATTTTGGTGGGGGATGGACGGACGTCCCTCCATATAGCGATCGCGAAGGTGGGCGTGTGTGCAGCGTTGCGATCGGCGCGTATGCGACCGTGCGCCTGCGCCGTTTACACGATAATTCGCGAGCCGCGCCTAACGTCAATTGCGCACGGGTCCCGGATCAGCGCCTCGTCGAGGTCGCGCTGACGCGCAGCGGCGTGCGCGACGTCGGCGTGGAATTGCGCAGCGACTTTCCGATCGGCGCCGGACTCGGAGGCTCGTCAGCAAGTGGCGTCGCGATCGCCGGCGCGCTGGCGGCGTGGAGCGGTGAAGAGCTGGACCGAACCGCGATCGCCGAACGCAGTCGCGCCACGGAGGTTGACGGGCTCCAGGTGCCGGGCGGGCGACAGGACCACTATGCAGCCGCATACGGCGGTGCCCTGGCGCTCGAATTCGGAACGGTCACGCGGGTCCGGCAGCTTCCGCTCTCCATGGAAACGCGAAGGGAGCTCGAGCGCCGTTGCATCGTCGCGTACACCGGCCAATCGCGGATCAGCGGCGATACGGTGAGCGCAGTGCTCGATGCCTATCGCGTGCGCGACCCGGTTGTCGTCGAGTGCCTCGCGCGCATGAAAGCGCTGGCGACGCAGATGGCAGATGCGCTAGCGCGAAACGACCTCGACGAGCTGGGGACGCTGGTTGGCGAGCACTGGACGCATCAGCGCGAGTTGCATCCGTCAATACCAACGCCGCTGATCGACGAAATCCTCGCGCGCGCGCGTATCGCCGGCGCGTTAGGCGGGAAGGCGCTTGGCGCATCGGGCGGCGGCTGCGTGCTCATCATCGCCGGCAGTAACAACGCCGACTTCGTGCGTCGCACGGTCGGCGAGATGGCGGAGCTGGTCCCGGTGGTCATCGACGAAAGCGGGTTCACGTGGATGGCGGAGGAGTGAGCGCGGTAGCTCCAGGAGACGCAAAGGGACTGCTCCGGGCGCTCGTCGCGACAGACTCTCGCAATCCCGATCTCGTTCCCGGAGCGCCAGGCGAAGGGGCGATCGCGCGACTGCTGTCAGACGTTCTGCGGTCGTGGGGGATGCAGGTGGAGCTGCAGGACGCGGCGCCCGGTCGGCCTAACGTGATCGCGCGCGCGGGCAAGTCCGGTGGCGGACGCTCCCTCATGTTCAACGGCCACATCGACGTCGTCGCAGTCGACGGCATGTCGCACTCGCCGTTCGACGCTGAGGTGAAGGACGGGCGGCTTTATGGCCGCGGCGCGAGTGACATGAAGGCCGGCGTAGCAACGATGTGCGCAGCGGCGTTTCGCGCCGCGTCCCGCGGGATCTCAGGCGAGCTTGTCGTCGCTTGCGTCGTTGACGAAGAGTTCAAGAGCGTGGGTACCAAGGCGCTTGTCGAATCAGGCGTGCGTGCAGACGCAGCGATCGTCACGGAACCGACGGGACTTACAATCATGCCTGCCCACCGCGGCTTTACATGGGTGACCGTCGATTGCCGCGGGCGCGCCGCGCACGGCAGCCGCTACGACCTCGGCGTCGACGCCATCCTGCATGCGTCGCATGTAATGACTGCGCTGGCCGATTTCGAGCGTGAAGAGCTGACGACGCACACGCATCCGCTCCTCGGCCACGCGTCGATGCACGCGGGCACGATAACCGGCGGAGCTGGATGGTCCACGTATCCCGAGGCCTGCCGCCTCGAGATCGAGCGGCGCACGCTTCCCGGCGAGAGCGCAGAGCAAGTGCTTGCCGAGATCCAGTTCGTGTGCGACAGCGTTAGGCAGCGCGAACCGGCGCTGCAGGCGACCGTGCAGCACGTCTTTTCACAGCTGCCGAGCGACGTCGCTGTCGACGCGCCGATATGTAATGCACTGAGCGAGACGCTCAAACGAAAGGGCGAGGCCGTGCGCGTCGCAGGAATGAGCGCGTGGACCGACGCCGCGCTGCTCAACGCCGCCGGCATCCCGGCGATCTGCTTCGGCCCAGGCGACATGACGCTTGCACACGCAAATGCTGAATGGGTCGAGCTGTCTGAAGTCGATCGCGCCTGTGACGTGCTGACGGATCTCGCACTCACGTGGTGCGGCTCCGGGGACTAATGCCTGGCGCGCGTTGGTCGCCGGCTGATTACAACCGTCTCGAGGCAGCGATCACTTCGGGGGCGCGCGTCGCCGTGCTGCGCCAGGGCGGCGAGCTGGTTGTGGTGCCGCGTCGCCTCGGCATGCGCGGCGGGCGCGAGTTGATCGAAGCGCTGCATCCAGCGACCGGCGAGGTCGTGACCTTCATGCTGGATGAGATCGAAGGCATCGAGGTCGTCGCTTGAGCCCTGCCGCGAAAGAAAAACAACGGCCGCTCGTCGCTGTCTATGCCGATGAGTCATGTCTCGGCAACGGCCGCGAAGGCGAGAATCCCGGCGGGGCGGGTGTGCTCGTCGAAATCTCGCAGCGCGGAAAGCTTGTTAGGCGCGATCTCTGGGTGTCCGAGCCGGCCACGACGAACAATCGCATGGCGCTGCGCTCAGTGATCGAGACCTTCAAGGCGTTAGGCCGAAAGGGCAGCCCTCTGCGCGTCGTCTTTACAACCGACTCGCGCTACATCGTCGACGGCATGAACTCCTGGGTTCATTCCTGGGAGAAACGCGGCTGGCGTCGCCGGACGGGAGATATCGAAAACCTCGAGCTGTGGCATGAGGCTATGCGGGCCGTGGCAGACCAGTGGGTTCAATGGCGGTGGGTTCGCGGACACGCGGGGCACCCGCAAAACGAATACGCGAACGACCTGGCGGTGCGCGCTGCTGAATTGCAGGACGAGTCCGGCGGTCTCGTCCAGTCCGGTTTCGATACATGGCTCGAACGGCATGCAGCCAAAGGCAAGCCGCTCACGCCGGAGCCGTTCCCCACACCCGAGGCTTTTCGCGCGGCCGCACAGTTACCGCGAGTGTAGGGCAGCGTCATTTCTCCAGCGGGCCGGTAGCCCTCGCCAGCCGCCCGACCCTGCCCACCAAGTGCTAAGTTTCCAGCCAATGGACGATCTCGATCGCCTCTTCCGCCGTGTCGTGCATAACGCGCGAGCCGCCTACCCCGAACTGCTCACGCAGTCGTTCGAGGTATCGCAGCTTTACCAGCAGGTTGTGCCGTATCGCCTGAATCGACGCGAGATAGGCGTCGACAGTGTGGAAGACTACGAGTTGGCGTTGATGCAGCTGCTCTCGGGCGCGCGTGGATACCTAACGGGTGACCCCGACTTGCAGCGCGCGCTGCAGGATGAGCTCGAATCGCTGAACCCCGACTTGTCTGCCTATCGTGGCTTCGCGACATCACGCATCGGGCTGGCAGCGGATGCTGTTCGTCACATCGAGCAGCAGCCGATCAGTCAGCCGACGGCTGCGGTTGGCGCCTCTGCTTCGGTCGCTGCCTCGTCTGGTGTCGCGGCGCGCGCGACAGAGCGCATAAGCGCAGCCGGCTCAGCGACTCCGGATGCGCCCCGCATGGCAAACGTTGGCAGCGGTGGCGGCAGGAGCAGCCCGAGTCCGATTACGTCTCACCATCAGCCATCTGCAGCCATGCCGTCTTCCAAAAGCCCAGGTTCGCCGGTTTCAACGACGAGCCAGAGCCGAGCCTCCGACGCCGGGGCGGGCGCCGGCGATGAATCTCCATCCACTTGTCGCTACTGTGCTGGAGCGCTGCCTGGCGGAAAGAGCATCGTGTTCTGTCCGTATTGCGGGCACGACCTCACCACGCAGCATTGTCCGGCGTGCAATACGGAATTGGAGATCGGTTGGCGCTTCTGCATCACTTGCGGGCGGCAGGTGAGCTGAGCCGACAGTACAGCAGGGGCAATGGGAGCAATGCCTGACGACAAGCTGGCGCGTTCATCTCCTCCCGCTGTTCCAACCCCGCTGGATCGCGGTGCGCTCGAGCGCGTCCTAACGCGCGCGGCAGAACTTCAGGCCCAAACGGTCGAACCCTCGGAGGGGATGACCGAGCAGGAGCTGGTCGACTTAGGCGGTGAAGTCGGAATCAGCAGCGACTTCATGCGCCGAGCGCTGGCGGAAGAACGAACACGCGTCGGAAGCCCGAGCGAAGCGACGTCGGGGAGTACAACGCTGGCCGGTCTGTTTGGGCCGGAGCGCATCAGCGCGTCGCGCATCGTGCGCGGATCGCCGGCGGCGATACTCGCCGCGCTCGACGACTGGATGCAGCGGCAGGAGTCCATGCTTTCGATGCGGCGCATGGCGGACCGCCTAACGTGGGAGCCTCGGCGCGACTTTCTCGGGAATCTGCAGCGCGGCTTCAATTTCCGCGGCAAGACGTACGAGCTCGTCGCCGCGAACGAAGTCGCCGCATCAGTCGCGCCAATCGACGCACAGCGGACTCTCGTCCGCATCGATGCGGACCTCGGGGCCGCGCGGCGTCGCAGCACGGTTGGAAGCGGTGTCGTCGCCGGAGGCGGCGTGGCGTCGGCTTCGGCGATCGTCGGTTTGGCGACGCTGTTCCCTGAAGGATCGCTGCTGATCGGTGGAGTCGTCGGCGCGATATGGGCCGGTTCCGGCGTGTTGATCGCGACGGCCATTGCGCGGCGGCAGCGGCGCAAGGTCTCGCGCGTTCAGCTGGCACTGGAACAGATTCTCGACCGACTGGAGCGCGACGAGATCAAGACGACGTCGCCTTCTTTGCTCGACCTGCTCGTTCCGCGCCCGCGTTAGGC
>CBQVAZ010000141.1:0-8071 GCA_967720205.1 uncultured Gemmatimonadaceae bacterium
AGTACACTGAGCTTAGGCGCGAGTTGCCTGGACAGCCAGCAGTTGACCAATTGTTGACGGCGGGCTGTGCAGCAAGCATCGACATACGCTCTTCTCGTTCTGCCTACTCCTCGCCCCTTGCCTCTCCCCATCCCCAAGCCTCGCAAGAGCGGTTACACAACCTCGACGCCAGCGCCCCTGTATTGGTGCGAGTACGGTCCCGAGTCAGCGTCGCCGTTGTTGGTGCTGCACGGCGGCCCGGGCGCTCATCACGACTATCTCCTCCCGCAGTACCTCGCGCTGGCTGAGCGACATCGCGTCGTCTTCTATGACCAACGCGGCGGCGGCCGCTCTCGCACCGAGTCGCAAGACGACATTACCTGGCGCGATCAAGTCGACGACGTCGCGCGTGTCGTCGAGGAGCTGCGAATCGAACCGCTCAGAATAGTCGGATACTCCTGGGGCGCGCTGCTCTCGCTGCTGTACCTCATCGAATCGACTTCACGTCCGGAGCTTCCGAGGCCAACGAGCCTGACGCTGGTCAGTCCCGCACCGCTCAATCGGAAATTCCGCAGTGAATTCGAAGCTGAATTCGCTAGGCGCCAATCGAGCGAAGCGATCGGGGGCTTGCGCGAGGAGCTGGCCGCGTCCGGGCTGCGTGAGCGCGACCAAGCCGCGTACAGGCAGCGCGCGTTCGAGCTTTCGGTCGCTGGGTACTTCGCCGATCCGAGCATGAGCCACTTACTCACGCCATTCCGCGTAATGGGCAGAGTGCAGGAGAGCATCTGGCGCAGCCTCGGCGATTTCGACGCGATCACGCAGCTGGCACACGCACGGGCCATTCGCGCCCTCGTCGTCCACGGCTGGTACGATCCAATCCCGGTCGAATCGTCGTACGTGGGTGCACGTGCCCTGCGCGCGCGGTTCGTCGTCTTGGAGGCGAGCGGACACGTTGCACACGTCGAGCAACCGCGCACGCTGTTCAACGTGATCGAGCAGTTTCTGGTGGAGGAGGAAGCGTCCATCAACGCGCCGGAGTAGTGCAATGACTGAGACTCGGGACATTGGGCATCCGTTCGTCGGCAACGTCGACATCGATGGTCGTCGTTATGCAGTGACCGTCGAGATCGCATTCGATGGCATCGAGCACGTGGGCCATCTGTTGTTCGCGGACGACGACTGGGAGGAGGGCGAGGAGATCTCGGATCAGACCGGGATCCACGGAAAGTCAGCTGACGACGTCGTTATCAGCGCGAGGCACCTGAGCGCCGGCGAGCTGGCGCAGCGCTACAGACGCGCGCTCACCACGACGCGGCGATATCACGGGCTGCGAAAGGCGACCGAGGACGTGCTCAATCGCATCCGTCACCTCAACAAGGTGTCGACGTCCATGCGCGCCGGCTTGCTCGACGTCGATGACGCGGCGCGAGAGATCGACGCGACGGAACAGCAGCTGGTCGAAATGGTGCGCCAACTGAGAGGCTACGCCGGGGTCACGGCGTAGCGGCAAAACAAATAGCTCTGAGTAGTCTGTCTTGAGGGCGGGGTCTTGAGAATGTCGGGTCGTGCTCACTGGCCTCCGTCGTTGCCGTCTTCCTGCACTCGCTTAACAAGACCGTAAAGCATCTTCCGGATTTCGACGATCTGGAGCAGTAGCGGCTTAGCGTCGTTAGGTGCGATCAAATTCAACATCGTAAGCGAATTGTAGGTGGTCCTCCACCTCGGACGCTGACGCAATCGCGGTCTGCAAGAACTTCGCGAAATCCTTGTTTGTTGGACGACTGCAGCCTTCGGCGATGTTCGCGCGAATTGAGTGTGATGCACGGCGTACTTGAGAACTCAGGCCCGAGCGATCGTTGCGCTCGAGAGAGCAAGTGACCCTGTGGAGCCGGACGCAGAAGGCGTGCGCCTTTTGCCAGACCTTGAGATTTCGGTGATTCTGCACGGACAAAGAATTGCCCATGGGTTGAACCAGTCGCTCACCGTTTCCCCGCGCCGCCGACCAAAGCGCCGCACGGCAGTATCAAATTCTCAAGACTCCGCACTCAGGACTGATCACGCACAGCTATTTGTTTTGCCTTACTGCTGCACGGCTTATTTTTGGTCATGCTTCTGAACAGTCAACGATAGGTGGCCGGCCGAACCAGCGGCCCTCCGCGCCAACCACTCTCGCGCCGACGACCGAAAGTGGCCGCGGTGCGCAAGCAGCTGCCTAACGCCACGCGTCCGCGCCCGAGCAAACAGAAGCTGGCTGCCAAGCCCGCAGCGTCTGCTCGCTCGCGACGAGTACGCAAAGAGGATCCGGCTGCGAAGCAACTCCGCGCCGCCGAGGTGTATCGCAGACTCTCGCAGCTCTATCCGGACGCTCACTGCGAGCTGGATTACAGAAATCCGTACGAATTGCTCGTCGCGACGATCTTGAGCGCGCAGACGACGGACAAGCGCGTCAACATGGTTACGCCGACGCTCTTCGCGAAGTATCCTGGCGTGGAAGCATTGGCGCGGGCAAGGCCGGCGGACGTCGAAGAGATCATCAAGAGCACCGGCTTCTTTCGCGCGAAGACAAAGAGCATCATCGGGATGGCCGGCGCTGTCGTCGACGCGCATAACGCGAAAGTGCCGTCCACGCTCGCGTTGCTCGTGACGCTCCCTGGAGTGGGCCGCAAAACCGCGAATGTCGTGTTAGGCAACGCCTTCGACGTCAACGAAGGCGTCGTCGTCGACACGCACGTCGCTCGGCTCTCCAAGCGCCTCGATTTCACGCGGGACGACGACCCGGTCAAAATTGAGCAAGCGTTGATGAAGCTCTTTCCACAGGAGCAGTGGACGATGCTCTCCCACTTGCTGATTTGGCACGGCCGACGTATTTGCTTTGCGCGTAAACCAAAATGCGGCGACTGCGTGATCGCAGAGCTGTGCCCTTCGGCCTTCCGCGTCTAGTCGGCGCCCGCTTTGACCTCTGACCTTTGACCTCTTGAAATGCGCGCTACAATCAAAACCTCCCGCGGCACCGTTGTCGCTGAGCTGTATCCCAAGGAAGCCCCGAACACCGTTGCTAACTTCGAAAAGTTGGCGAACAGCGGCTATTACGACGGGACCAAGTTCCATCGCGTGATTCCCGACTTTGTCGTGCAGGGTGGCGACCCATATTCCAAAGGCGGCGCAACTGCAAAGGGGCCCGTCGGAACGGGCGGGCCGGGCTACACGATCAAGTGCGAAACGAAGGGGAATCCACACCGGCACGTCGTCGGCGCTCTTTCGATGGCGCACGCAGGAAAAGACACGGGCGGCAGCCAATTCTTTATGGTTTTGAGCGAGTCCAACACGAGGCACCTGGACGGCGTGCACACTGTGTTCGGTCGCATCGTCGAAGGGCTCGACGTGCTGAAACAGATCACGCAGAATGATGAGCTGACCGAAGCACGGGTCAGCGCAAACGACGCGGCAAAGGGCTAAATATCCCCTGTCCGCTATCTCCTAACTTCTAGCTCTTCAATGTCGACGTCCAATTTGCAACCTGAAGACAAGAAGGCCGCGATGACTGGGCTCGTCATCACGGCGATCAGTCTCTTCATCATGGCTTTCACAATCGTGCTGCTGACGAACCGAAAGTTTGCTGGAGCTGAGCACGAAAAAGCGCCTGCCGGTCAGACTCAGCACTAAGCGCGCTAGCTTTCGTTAGGACCTCCGGCGAAGCCTAACGCCGCCCGATCCCGTGTCTATCCGGATCGTCCCCTTCCCATCTCCGATCGTCCCGCGCACGTAGTCGTCGTTTCGGCGCGTGATCGTCATCGGGAAGTCCACGTCGAGCCCGTGCCGGCCGGCCTCGATCGTCACCTCGGCGCCTAACGACTCTGGAACGTGCAGCACGAAGCGCCCCGAGCCGGTGTCCGCGCGCAGCATGTCCACGTCGCCGGCGAGATCCAGGTCCACGGAACCGCTCCCGCTGTCGAGCACGATCTCCTTGGCCGTCACGTTGCGCAGGCGGATCGAGCCGGAACCGGAGTCGACGTTCAGGTCGCTCACTGATACACCGTCGCCTGTGACGGATCCGCTGCCGGAATCGATCGTAAGGTGATCGCCTGAAATCTTCGTGAATTCGACGTCGCCGGAGCCGGAGTCGATGGAGACGTTCCCGAAAGCATCCGTCACGCGAACCTGACCGGCCCCGGTGTCCAGCGTTAGGCGCCCTTTCGTGCCGTTCGTCGTCACCGTCGCCGCGTGCACGTCCACCACGATGTCGCCGTCCACCCGCGTCACCGCGGCTTCTCCCGCGCCCAGGTGGATCTCTACCTCGCGACCGGCAGGGACGCGCACGACGACATCCGCGTACCCCTCGAACCCACCGCTCCGCGAAGAGATCTGGTAGCGATCGCGATCCGACCAGCGGCCGCCGCTATTGGAGTCGCCGAAAGTGCCGTCGTCACGTACTTCGATTTCTGTTCGATCGAACCAGCGTCCAAACCCCGATCGGCCGGTCCCGAAGGTGATGCGTCGCTCGGGATAGATCACGCGCAGCGTCTCTTTGCCGCGTAACTCGCCCGTCTCCACCTTGAGCTTGGAGCCGTCGTTCCCCCGTTTGGTGACCTCGACGGTGGTTGCCCCGCCAGCTTCCGCCGCACCCTCCAACCTGATGCTCCCGACCAGGTTGTAAATCGCCACCCGCTCCCCACGCAGGGTATAACGCTCAGCGGTTTGCGCCGACGCCCCTGCGGCCGATGTGGCTAGCGCTACAATGCAAGCGATGGCCGTCCCCATTACCTGAGCGGCGCCAACCCTGTGAGCGTGTGACATATCCAAGTCCTTGAGCGATGAGGGATTCGTGTGGGTTAGATGTGCCCGGAAGTGATATCGTTTGAACAGCGACCCTCGCGGCCGCCTCGGGGCGTGTCGCAAGTTTCGACTAGGCTATCCCCTATCCCCTAACCGCTAGCTTGGACGATGCTTCCCTCGCGGCCCGATACGCTGGCGTTGGTGCACGAGTGGACCGAGAGCGACTCCCTTCGCAAACATATGCTCGCCGTTGAAGCTGCGATGCGCGCGTATGCGGTGAAATTCGGCGAAGACGAAGAGCGTTGGGGGCTCGCTGGACTAGTCCACGATTTCGATTACGAGCGCTTTCCGAATCTCGAGCATCATCCGAGCGAAGGCCATCCGTCGCATGGTGTGCGGTTTCTGCGCGAACGCGGCTATCCCGAGGACGTTCTGCGCGCCGTGTTAGGCCACGCGACGTACTGCGACACACCTCGTGACACGCTCATGGCGAAGACGCTCTTCGCTGTCGATGAATTGACGGGACTCATCACTGCGACAGCTCTCGTCAGGCCGAACAAGAGCCTGCACGAAGTCGAAGCGAAATCGGTGCGAAAAAAAATGAAGGACAAAGCCTTCGCCCGCGGCGTGAATCGCGATGATGTCATTAACGGGGCCGCCGAGCTTGGCGTCGAACTAGACTCACATATCGACTTTGTTATTGGAGCGATGCGAGCGCGTGCTGCTGACCTTGGCCTCGACGGACAAGGAAGCGCTTGATCTCGCCGATACCTCTGTTCCGTGCCCAAATGGCCCCAACACCTCGGCCTCGGTCCGCGTTTAAGGAATGAAGGCAGACGTACCGGACGTCACCGCTGCCGCTGCACCGCGCAGTACCCCGCGCGACGAGGAAAGCGTCGGGTCGGATCGCATGGTCATTGATCTGACTCAGCGCTCTCGCGAACGGGAGCTGGTGTTGGCGGCGCAGGCTGGTGAAGAGGTGGCGTTCGCAGAGCTCGTACGTTCGCACGAACGGCGCGCGTATGCAGTCGCGCGATCGATCGTACTGACGCACGAGGACGCGGAGGACGCGGTGCAGGAGGGGTTTTTACATGCCTATCGAGCGCTCTACCGGTTCTTGCCGGATCAGGCGTTTGGGGCTTGGCTCCATCGCATCGTGGCCAACGCGGCGCTCGACATCACGCGCCGTCGTAAGGTGCGCGATGCCGACGCACTGAGTGAAACGATCGCGTCGCCGTTTCGCGATCCGGCGGAGTCGGCGGAGTTACGCCGGAGATTGGAAGGCGCGCTTCGGTTGTTGAGCGGACGTCAGCGTTCAGTGATTGTGTTGCACGACATCGAAGGGTACAAGCACTCGGAGATCGGGCGGATGTTGGGGATTCCAGAGGGAACAGCCAGGTCCGACCTCCACCACGCGAGAGCCCGTCTTCGTGATGTGCTCAGCGGAATTCGGAGCGAATTATGATCGACCTACCTAACGAATCGAACGAAGAACGTGACGCGCTGCCGCAGCCGGCGCGTTCGGTCCTGCGTGAGATGTATGCCCCGCCGGCCGACCCCGGCTATTGGTCGCAGCTCGAAGCTCGCATCCTTGCCCGCGTTAGGCGCGACGGCCCCCTGGGCTGGTGGACGCACTTCCCGGATTGGATGCGCGCAGGGCTCATCGCGGCCGCGGCGGCGATCCTCATCGTCGGCCTCGTCTGGTTCCAGGACCGCCAGTCCGACCAGCGCATGGCCGAACAGCAGTTGCTACAGCCGCTCATCGATGAGGTCCCGGTTCTCGTGCAGACAATGGCGGACGAGCCGCAGCGCAAACGCGAAGCGACGCTCCGCTACGTCATCACTCGCTAGGCAACCGAGCATGCACCAGTCCAAGAATCTCGCGATCGCCTTCCTCTCCGGTGCCGTGCTCGTCGGCGGAGCGCTCGGCTTTTCCGCCGATCGCGTCCTCACGCGCGACAGGCACCGCGGACGGTCGATCGACCTGCTCGACAGCCGCCTGCACCTCACGAGCGAACAGCGCACGCAGATCGACGGCATCCTCGACGATCGCCAGCGCCAGTTCATGGTCACGTACGAAGTGATCAAGCCGAAGATGGACTCCATCCGGCTGCACGCCCGTGAGCAGATTCGCCAGGTCCTTAACGCGGATCAGCGAGTCGGGTTCGAGGCGCTCATCAAAGAGCTCAGCGACTCAACGAAGCGGCGGGACGAATGAAGTATCTGTTTGCGTTGTTCGTCGCCGTCCCAATCGCGGCGACCGCCCAAGCGCGCCCTGACCTTTCTCAGGCGACTGCTCGGCCGATTTCACTCGCCGACGCGGTTCGTCTCGCACAGCGCAACGCGCCGGCGACCGTGCAAGCGCGCGGACAAGTCACGTCGACTACAGCGGCGCTCAGAAGCGCGTACGGAGCGTTCCTCCCGAGCTTGAGCGTCAGCGCCTCCGGCGTTAGGCAGGGCGGCGACCGTTTCAACCCGCAAGGACAACTCGTCCCGTTCACCGGCGAGCCGTGGCAGTACAGCGACGGTGTCTCGGCAAACCTGGAGCTCTTCTCAGGATTCAGACGCTTTAACACGCTCTCGAGCGTGCGGGCAGACATCGCGTCCGCCGAGGCGAATGAGACCTTCCAGGCGTTCAACATCGCGCTCAGCGTCAAGCAGCAGTATTACAACGTGCTCGCGGCGCGCGAGTCCGAAGCCGCCGCGCGTTCCCAGCTGGAACAGGCCGAGCAGCAACTCCGTGCCGCAGTGGCTCGCGTCGCGCAGGGAGCGGCCACCAAGTCGGACTCTTTGCGCTCGGTTATTCAAGTCGGCAACGCGCGCCTCGCGCTCTTGACGGCCGAGAACGATCTGCGCCTGGGCAACGCAACACTCACGCGGCTGATAGGGACCGCCGGTCTCGTAACCGCAGTTGAGGACTCCGCGGAAGCGCGCCTGCCGCTCGCGGTCGCCATCGACAGCGTCCAGCTGGTCGGGTTCGCGAGCGACGGCCCAAGCGTTAGGCAAGCCGTCGCCAGCGTCAGTGCTGCCGGCGCCGCGGCGCGTGCCGCCAACGCACCTTACTTCCCGACAATCTCCCTATCGTTCAGCCGCAGCGGCAGCGGGTCGGACAACCGCTTCGGGTACGGCGACAAGCGCTACGCGTATGGCGACAACCTGCGCCTCTCTTTCTCGTATTCGCTGTTCAACGGCTTCACGCGCGAAGAACAGGTCACGCGCAGCCGGGTACAAGAAGACATCGCGAATGCACAGCTGCGCGACGCTCGTCTCGCCGCACAACAGCAATTGGTGCAGTACGTTGGCGCGCTGCGCCTCGCGA
>CBQVAZ010000142.1:0-8070 GCA_967720205.1 uncultured Gemmatimonadaceae bacterium
TACGCGCCTAACGACGTGCTGCCGAGCTTCTCCTGGACGCCCGACTCGCGCAGCGTCGTGTTTTACGGCGGCGGAAAGATCAAACGCGTGGAGCGCGAGAGCCGTGCGGTCAGCGTCATCCCGTTTTCCGTCGATGTCGAGCTGGGGATGGGTGAGCGCTTATTCGTTCCGCTCAAGCATGACGACGGCGCGGTGCGAGTAACGCAGCTGATGCACACCGTCGAGTCGCCGGACGGCCGTCGATTGGTTTTCAGCGCGCTCGGCAAGTTGTGGGCGGCCGATGTCAACGGCGCAACGGCCGGAGCGCCGCGTCGCCTAACGAGCAGCTCGGCGCGCGAATACTATCCCGCGTACTCTCCCGATGGTCAGTGGATTGCGTACGTCTCGTGGTCAGATTCGGTCGGAGGGTTTGTGTGGAAGACGCGGGCCAACGGGGCGGGGACTCCTACGCAGCTGACGACGGAGCCGCAGTTCATCACCGGCGTACACTGGTCGCCGGAAGGCGATCGCATTGTGTTCACTGCTGGCCCGCGGCAGTCGGGGTTGGTCGGCGGTCCGGTGCCGGCGCTCGGTGATCTGCGATGGGTCAACGCGAACGGCGGCCAGTCCACCATAATTTCCAACGCGAACGCGCCGCCGTCGCTGGTCACGTCCAATGCCGGCGGCACTGGACGCATCTATTACGTGGACGTCGTGCCTGGCGGGCCGCCCGGTTTTCAAGCGACGCAGACGAACGGGCTGTATTCGGTGCGTTACGATGGCAGCGACCGGCGGCAGCACATGCGCCTGATCACGCCGCTGGCCGGCGCGCCGGTCGTGAAGGTCGCCCCTAACGAGCGGGCGATCATCGTGATCGACCGCGATGACGTCTACGTGCTGCCCTTGACCGACGCAGGTGCCGAAGGGCTGCTCGTGAATTTCGCGTCCCCCTCCGTGCCGCTCAGGCGCCTAACGAATGAAGGCGCGAACTACGCCGCATGGAGCGACAGCGGCCGCACCGTCGTGTGGAGCTTCGCCAATCATTACTACCGTGCCGCGCTCGACACCGTGCTGCGACACGCCGAGTCGTCCAAGTGGAACCCGCGGCACATCGAAGTCACGCTCACGGCCCCGCGCAACAATCCGCGCGGCGCGCTTGTGCTTCGCGGCGCCAGAGTCATCACGATGCGAGGCGACGAGGTGCTGGAGTCGGCCTCAGTCGTGGTCGAGAACAACCGGATTACGCAGGTCGGTGCTTCGGTCCGAGTCCCGGAAGGCGCTCGCGTGATCGACGTGGCTGGCAAAACGATTATGCCCGGCATAGTCGATGTGCATGCGCATCCGCGCACGGGCCGCGAGCTCGCGCCCAGCCAGGAGTGGAGCATCGCGGCCAACCTTGCGTATGGCGTGACGACCACGCGCAACCCGTCCGGCTCGCGCTGGAACATGGCGTGGAGCGAGCTCATTGAAACCGGTGAAATGGTTGGGGCGCGTATGTACGCAACGGGCTTTCCACTCACTAGCAACAACACGCCGATCAAAAGTGCCGAAGATGCGCTGCACGCCGTTAGGCGGTACAAACAGCAAGGGGTGCACTCGCTCAAGAGCAGTATCTGCAGCCGCGGCGCATCCAGCGGCAATGGGTTCTGCAGGCCGCGCTCGCTGAGAAGATCAACGCGACAAACGAGGGCGCCGGCGACCTCAAGGCCGACATCACCATGGCTGTCGACGGATACACCGCCGTAGAACACTCCATCGGTCAGGTGCCACTCTACAAAGATGTCGTGACCGTGTTCGCCAACTCGAAGATCGCGTACACCCCGACACTCGTTGTCGCGTACGGCGGTCCGGCTGGAGATGGGTACTGGCGTGCTCGGACGGATCTCGACCGCGACCCAAAGGCCGCTTACTTCACGCCGGCCGATGTGTTGTATCGCACGCGACGGCGACCGCTCATCGTAGAAGAGGACTACATCTATCCACTCATCGCGCGAGGTGTGCGCGACATCGTGCGCGCTGGCGGCATCGCCGGACTTGGCTCACATGGACAGCAGGATGGTCCCGCGGCGCATTGGGAACTGTGGATGCTGCAATCGGGCGGGATGACGAACCACGAAGCCCTGCGCATCGCGACGACACTCGGCGCTCAAGCAATCAGTTATGGGGACGATCTCGGCTCGATCGAGCCCGGCAAGCTCGCCGACCTCCTTGTTCTCAACTCCAACCCTCTCGAGAACATCAGAAACTCGACCGACATTCGTTATGTGATGAAGAACGGCGAGCTGTTCGACGCCGCGACTCTCGATCGCGTGTGGCCGACGCCGCGTAAGTACCCCACGCCACCGTGGGTCAAGGAGAAGGAGGATCTGGAGCGCGTCCGCGGCAGCCGATAAGGACGGAGCGCGGGCAGCTCGTTAGGCCGCCCGACGCATCGCGAACACGCCGTTCAGGAAATGCGTGGCCCGCCCATTCGCGTCAGCGCCCCAGAAAGCCACATCCCAACCGCGATTCCCGCCCATCGCGGGATCTGCGGGAAGGAAGCGATCCCCGCCGAGGGGGATGAGCTCCGAGGTCATCGTCGGCTGACCTGCGCCGTCAGAGGCGCGCGCGCCACTGTATACGCGAGCCACGAGTTTTGCACCGTCGGCGACGAACTCGATCATCGATCCGTAAGCGACGAAGCGTCCCAGAAAGCGCTGGAGATCATCGACTCGCGCGGGCGTGCTTGAGCCGGGCGTCGGCGCTCTAGGTTTGGCGATGCCGAACATTTCCGGAAATACTTTGTCGAAGATTCGATCGGCCAACGGATACCCTTGATTCGGCACGTTGGCGATTGTGGCGATCGCGACGTTCTTGCTCGGAATCCAGAGCAGCATCGAGGAGCCGCCAGAGTTCGTGCCGCTGTGGCCGTAGATGGTCACGCCGTCCCACTGCTTCCAATACGGACCCGTACACCACTTGCGAGCCGTTAGGCGCGCCGGAAGATCCACCTGCGGCGTCTGCATCGTGCGCACACTCGCAGACGCGAGCACTTGCTTTCCGTCAGCGGCTCGACCTTCTGCGAGAAACATGCGCGCGAAGCGGACGAGGTCACCCGCGCTCGCGCAGAGCGTGCCGCCGGCCGGCGCCATCGATCGTGGGAGCGCCCATACCTCCACGCGTCTTGGTTCCGCGGCGACCGTTGCTCGCTGATATCCGAGCGCCACTGGGTGAAAGAGCAGGTCCTCGGGGAAATTCGCCGCATGCGTTAGGCGGAGCGGCTTCAAGATGCGCTCGGCGAGCAGTGTCTCCCAGTTCTTCCCTGCGGCCCGTTGCGCCGCGAGGCCGGCCACGATGCTTCCCGAGTTCGCGTAGCCGAACGCAGTGCCTGGCTCGAAGATCAATGGAATCTCCGCCATCGACGCGACGTAACGCGCCATCGAGTCGTCACCGCGACCGTGATCCTGGTACGTGCCATTGTCGAGCCCGGCGGACATCGAGAGCAACTGCCGCAAGGTGATTTTCTCGGCGGCGCTCGAATCGCGCACGCGGAAATCAGGGATCCAGGTCGTCACCGGCTTGTCGAGGTCGAGGACACCCTCGTCCACAAGTGTCATGACGAGGGCGGCGTTGAAAACCTTCGTTGTCGAGCCGATCTGAAATAGCGTGTCGGGCGTTACGGCGATCTTTTGCTCGCGATTTGCGAGGCCGGTTACCACCTCGTGCACCCGCTCGCCGTCGAAGACCGCGCATTGAGCCCCAACGACCCCGAGCGCGGCGGCCGTATCGGCGAGAATGCGTTGCAGTCGTGATGGATCGACGCCATCGACGCGCGGCGAGCGCCAACCGATGGAGTGGATGCGGTTAGGCAGGACAGCGACTGCGGCTGCGCTCGCGATAAAATCTCTACGATTCAGCATCCGGTTCTCCGTTCGTTAGGCAGGAGCATGCGCTCGCACGATCGGCGAGGATGGCGTCAGGGGTCCATCACGCGAGCTTGAGCAACTGTTCTACGGCGCGCTTTCCCTCGGCCGTCGCATCCGCCCAGTTCTGGTGACCATGCAACTCAGAGTTCGCGAACGTCACGCGTCCAAGCGGCTCGCGCAGGACGTCGGGCGCGGCTGGTTTACCATTGCGTCCAAAGTAGAACCCAGGGGCAGGGCACACATACGCGTGCCCCCAGCGATTCAGAATGATGCCTGCGATATCGTTACGCGGATCGAAGCCCGCCCGCCCGAACAGCCTGACGAGTTGCTCACGAATCTTGCGCTCGTAGTCGCGGTAGCTCGTCGCCAGCAACTCCGTGCGCGCCGCGACTGCCTGTTCTTTGAGCGACGGCCCCGGTCTCTCGAAGGGCACGTAGAAAGTGAGGATCGTTGGACGGTCGGGGTGAAGCGTCGGGCGATAATCTCCGACAACCATCGACTGGCGCAGGTTGCAGCAGAAGCCGAACTGGTCGCGATAGCTGGCTGCAGTGATGCCGAGGTCGTACATGAAGCGCCAGCGCTTGAGCGCGACGTTCACCACCAGCATCGGCGCGCGCACGAAGTCCTTGAAGGCTTCGCGCTTGGCGTCTCCAACGTCGGCGACGATGTACTGCGACGACCACGCGCCGTTCGCCATGACGACGCCGGATCCGGTTGTGCGCTGCAAACGGCCATCGTGAGCGTAGATGACCTCCACGCCACCGTTAGGCAGGTTGCTCACGCGAATCGCCGTGGCGCCTAGCCGAATGCGTGTGGGGTTGCTCTTGCGATCGAGCGCGGGGAACCTAACGCGGCCATTCAACACGCCGGCGAAGCCGTCGCCCGCGATGGCGTCCGGCACGAGCTTCTTGAGGACGTGACGCATGATGCCGTCGTTCCCACCGGGGAACGACGATGTGAAGGGCAAGGTGTCAGCCAGCTTGTGGGACGCCACACGCGTCCCGTTCGCCGTGCCGGGCAGACCGATCTGCGCCGCGCACATCGCCGAGATGACATCGCCGCCCAGACCGCCGGCGGCGCCGGCGAGAATGGGATCCGCATAACGAGCGACGGCCGGATCCAGCTTGAGCTCGCGCACGAGCAGCTGTTCGTACGTCATTCCGTCGAGCCAGCGCGGAAGATCCGCGCCTTCGTAAACCTTGGGGCTCGAACGCCAGCGGAGGAAATCGCGCCGCAACGCCTCGGACCAGGGCGTCTCGCTTAACCCAGCGCCGAACGCGTCCCTAACGAGCCTCAGCGATCCGTCGGGCTCCTTGAAGAAGAATCCGTGGCTCGCGAATTCGTCGGACCAGAGTTGGAAGTAGTAGTGATCGCGCGCCATTTCCAACGGCTTGATCCCGCCTGCCCAGGCTTGGTGTTCGAAGGCGTCGACACCGGATGGAATGCCCAGCTCTTTCCAGTAGTCGCCGAGCCAGCCGCCCCGCCCCCTGGTTCCGAAATCGTTCGACCCTTGCGGACCGATCAGGCGCACGCCGTCGACGAGGAATTCGTTGCGCTTCGCCTCGCCGCCGACCATTGGATGGTTGTCGAGTACGAGACAGCGCCCGCCTTTGAGTTTCTGGAAGAACGCCGCGGCACCGAGGCCAGAGATACCGCCACCGACGACGATCAGATCGTAGCGCTCGCCAGTATCTACAGCACGGGATCTTGCGTTTGCGAATTTGCCGTCGCGCAGGTCGTGGGCGACGCTGAGCGAGGCCCACGTGTTTCCGTGTGAGCGCGCGTAGTCGCCGACTCCGGCGAACCCTTCCCAGTCGGGATTTGTCGTCGCGGAAGACTGCCTAACGAGCGGCGCCGGTGTGTGCAGAAGCGCCGCGCCTGTTGCCAGGAGGCTGGCGTTCAGAAAGTCGCGGCGCGTGATCGAGGCGTCGAGACCGAGGTCTCGCTCCGTACTATCGAACGAGTCTTTTGGGCGCATGGCTACTTACCGGGTTTACTGGCGGCCTTCAAGCGTCAACAACAATAGCTAGCCGCGGATTTGCGCGGGTAAACGCGGGTCGTTCCGTCGCAAAACCTGAATCCGCGTCGACCTGCGAAAATCCGCGGCTGCTGCTCTTGTGAAGATGGGCGGAACTCTCTTAGCGCGTAACTCCGCGAAGCTTCCAGAGTCCGTTCAACCAGTCGGACGCGTACACATTCCCACCGACGAAATGCACGCCCCATATGAAAACCGGCTTCCCGCGATCCTGCAGTCCGATCCCTCGGACACGGTTCATTTTCTCCAGATCGCAGCGCGAATCGGTCGCTGAGACTTTCTGTTCGGCCGTGCACGACCCCAGGTCTCCACGCACGTCGAGCACGCGCACGCCGCCGTTGTAGAATGCAGCGTACAACATCCCGTTAGGCTCGTCCATCGAAAGGTTGTGCACGCCGGCGTCGTTGACGTGATACATGGCGACTTCCACAGGGCGCGTCATGTCGCTCACATCGACGACGTGGAGATCGCCGGACGCGCGATTGCCGATGCTCGCCGGACCTTCCTCGCCAACGAAGACATAACGCTTGCTGTTGTTCGTCGGATCGTGAAACCAGAACATGTTGTGCACAGATCCGTTGACTGTGCGCACGTTGCCGATCTCGATCGGATTCTGCGGCGAGCCGCCGCGTCCACCGCCACCGATGTCCCAGATCGTCATGCCGTCGTGCCATAGCGCGGTCAAGAGCAAGCCGCTGCGCACAAACACATCGTGAATGAACGGACGTCCCATGTCTCGGCTGAGCACTTCGCGTGGATTCGCCGGGTCGCCGAGATCGACGATGACGAGTCGCGAGGGCAGCGCGCTGCTGTTGACAGATAGAAATGCGTACAGGTGCCCGTTCACGAGTTGCACTTCAGCCGTATGCACCCCACGCGTGATGTTAGGCGAGAAGAAGCGCGAGATCGCGCGCGGCTTCAGCGGATCGGCGAGGTCGTAGACGACGATGGAACCAGGCGCGAGCTCTGTCGCGACGACGAGATACTTGCCGTCTTCGGTCGACTGAACGTCGCCTAACGTGACCGCTTGGTCGACGAGCACCGAATCGCGCAGCTGCGGCGTATCGCCAGAGACATCCCACACGAGGAGCGCGTTCCCGTTCGCTCCATTGCGCGTTCCCCAGGTGCTCGTGTACGCGACATTGCCGTGCACCCAAACTTCGGCTGTATAGCGCGAGAGGATTTCGCCTTGTCCCGCGACAGAAAGAACGACAGGCACCGGCGGCGGCTTGTTCGTTGTGTCCGGTCCAACGCCTGGATTCGAGTCGTCGCAGCCCGTCAACGCAACGGCCGCCAACGCGATGGAACAACAGATTCTTCTATACATGCAATACAGACCAGGCTCCTAGTTAGGCGTGCCGCTCGTACTTGCAACACCGTAGCGTCCCATCTCCCCACGCACAGTGCCGAGTCCGACTCTTACACCGGCTGAAAACGAAAAGAGCCGCAGCCCGGCGAACGTATTTTCCGGTGAGGCTATGACGACTCGCTCCAAAGGTCGGGCGCGGTAGTGTGACACTTCGATGAAAGGCGTAACCTGAACATTCCCCGAGCTTTGTGGGCCGAAGCCGCGTGACCAGCCGACGTTCACGCTCTCCCAGAGCGTGCGGCCGAGTATGCCAAAATCGAGTAATGGCCGAACTGATCGGAAGGGTGTTTTGTCACGCTGTTCCTCGGGGCGCGAAGTGCGTTCCAGGCGCAGCGCGAGATCGCCAATCGGTGTGCGCACGGATCCCTCAAAAAGTCCAGATACGAAGGACCACAAGTCTTTTCGCGGACCGAGCCATTCGGTGGTTTGGGCCCATTCAACCATTGCATAACGCACGCGTTGGTTGGACGTACCTGAATAGCGCAGAGACGCGGCCCACTTGTTTTGGTTTAACCCGAATCCCGCCGGGTCCTCGGGTGATTTGACCCGCGCAGCGCTTACCGATCCCTCGAAGCCCGCGACCGCGGCGATCGTTGCGCGGGCAGCCCAGGAGTCGAAATAGCGATCGCTATTCGGCCAGTCGCGCGGGTTCTCGGGTTCGTCGCCGTTAAAGCTGCTTGCTTCGAGCGTGACGCGTCCGATGCGAGCCGCAGCGACGACCTGAGCGCGCTCCAGGATCTGAGCCAGGTGATGATTGGCCGGATAGCGTGTGAAGGGCCGCA
>CBQVAZ010000143.1:0-8062 GCA_967720205.1 uncultured Gemmatimonadaceae bacterium
CCGGCGCTGAAGACGACGTCGAAACGATGCTGCGCATGGCGAGCGATCCACGGCCCCCATCGATCGAGCTGCGCGCGTTAGGCTCCAGCGAAGCGCACGCCGAAGGCATCGCGCAACGCGGCAATCGCGAGGTGTCGCTCACGATTCCGCTCGCCGCCGTCCGCGCCCGGGCTACGCTGCGCTACGTGGAGCTGTCGCTCAAGGCGATCAAGCGTTCGAAATTCATCGTTACGCTGGATCGCTCGCTCCCGGGCGGCACTGTGGTCAGCCGCGCGCGCAGCGTGCCGTGGAATTGACCGAGCCGCTCCGCACGCGTGGGCTCAGCACAGCCGATTACGACTACGAGCTCGCGCCAGAGCGCATCGCCCAGGAACCCGCCAACGAGCGTGATCGCAGCAGGCTTCTCATCGTAGATCGCGCCACCGAGTCGTTACGCCATGCGCACTTCGGCGACGTCGCCGATCTCATTCCGGCTGGCGACGTGGTAGTTCTCAATACGACGCGCGTGATTCGAGCACGTCTGTTAGGCACACGTGACTCGCCCGACGGCGCGCCCGCCGAGCTGCTGTTGCTCAAGCCTGTCGGCAACGCAGCCGACCAGACGTTCGAGGCGCTCGTGCATCCAGGCGGCAAGCTTCGCGCTGGAAGGCGCGTCTACATCGCCAACGACCTCTCCGTGGAGATAGTCGCCGTCACGGATCGCCGAACGCGTCTCGTTAGGTTCCTCACGCCGCTCGCCGTAGATGACGCCCTGGCGCGCTACGGCCACGTTCCGCTGCCGCCTTATATCGCTCGAGCAGATACTGCGGCCGACGCCGAGCGGTATCAGACGATCTATGCCGCGCAGCCGGGGTCCGTCGCCGCGCCGACAGCCGGGCTGCATCTCACGGAAGAGCTGCTCGAGCGGCTCAGCGCGCGCGGCGTGCGTCGCGCCGACGTCCTGCTTCACGTTGGCGCCGGTACGTTCAAACCTGTCGAAACCGAAGATCCCGCGGATCACCCGATGCACGAGGAGGTCTACGCGATTGGAGAAGAGAGCGCGCTTCGAATCAACAATGCGCACTCGACAGGCAAAATGGTCTGGGCAGTTGGTACGACGAGCGTGCGCGCTCTCGAAACGGCGGCGGACGAAAGCGGTCTCGTTCACGCGGGATCGGGCGAGACGCGTCTGTTCATCCGGCCACCGTATACCTTTCGCGCCACCGACAAGCTCATCACCAACTTTCACCTCCCGCGCTCGACACTGTTGATGCTCGTCGCCGCCTTCGCTGGCTATGAGCTGACAATGCATGCCTACCGCACCGCAAGCGACGCAGGATACCGTTTCTATTCGTATGGCGACGCGATGCTCATTCTCTAGGCTCTGCCTAACGGCAGCGCTGCTCGCGGCCTGTGTCTCGACCACGGTCCGTGAGTTCTATCCGTCGCCTGAAAACCCGCGCTACACGCCCGAGCGCGGCAGCGCGGCTGTGCGCGAGTACCTGCGGCTGCGCTGTGCCGATCTCAAACCCCCGGCTCGTGACTCGGCGACGCTGCTCGCGCGCATTCGCGTGGACTCGACCGGCAAGGCACTGGCGGCGGAGCTGAATGGCTCGAGCGGCGACCCGCTGATGGACGGCGTCATCGGAACCGTCGTCGCGCAGCTCGACCTGGCGATTATCGACTTAGTTGGAGTGACTCCCACGCCAATCCCCTATTCCGTAAAGCACGGGACTACGTACCAGGCTCGCGTTGAGTACGCATGCCGGGATTCCGTCGGGGCACGGATCGTCATTTCCCAGTGAGCGCACGACCGAACGCAGGCGGGTTCACATTTGACGTGGGAGCGACGTGCGGAGCCGCGCGCGCCGGCGTATTTGCGACGCCGCACGGCAACGTCGAGACACCGTGTTTCATGCCGGTCGGTACGCAGGCGACCGTGAAGGCTTTGGATCCGAGCGACCTTCGCGCCGCGGGCGCGCAGATGATTCTCGCGAACGCGTATCACCTGCACCTGCGCCCCGGTGACGACGTGATTGCCTCGTTAGGCGGCCTTCACTCCTTCATGGCTTGGGATGGGCCGATCCTCACCGACTCTGGCGGCTTCCAGGTCTTCTCCCTCGAAACGCTGCGCACGGTGAGCGAGGACGGCGTCGAGTTTCGCTCGCACATCGACGGCTCCAAGCGCTTCTTCACCCCTGAATCGGTCATCGAGATCGAGCGCAACCTCGGCGCGGATGTCGTTATGCAGTTCGATCACGTGATCCCTGGTCAGGCTGACGAGGAGCACTCGAGAGACGCGAGCGAGCGCAGCATCCGATGGTTGGTCCGCTGCAGCGCCGCATTCTCGGAGAAGTCCGATGGGCGTCAAACGCTCTTTCCTATCGTCCAAGGCGGGATTCATCCGCACCTGCGCGCCGACGCAGCTCGCACGATTCGCGGGCTGGGAGATTGGACGGGCTATGGCATCGGCGGACTCTCTGTCGGCGAAGCCAAGAGCGACATGTACGATGTGCTCGATCTTTTGCACGGTGAGCTTCCGGCGAGTCGCCCGCGCTATTTGATGGGCGTTGGATTCCCCGACGATCTCGTGCAAGCCGTGCGGCGCGGTGTGGATCTCTTCGATTGCGTAGCGCCAACGCGAATGGGACGCAATGGCACGGCCTTCACGTCGGAAGGTCGCGTCAACGTTCGCAACGCAGATCTTCGTCGCGATGCGCGTCCGCTCGACCCCGCCTGCACCTGCTCGACGTGCAGCCGTTTTTCGCGCGGCTATCTGCGTCACCTCTTCGCGGCGGATGAGGTGCTGGGCTTACGGCTCCTGTCGCTGCACAATGTACATTTCCTGGTCGCGCTGATGCGCCAGGCTCGACAAAGCATCCTCGACGGCTCGTTCGACGCATGGAGCCGCGAGTGGCTCGCTCGCAATGCGTCGATGGCAGTCCTCGATTCCTCGTCTTAAGACCGCTCACCCCACTCAATAATGCACGCGCTCGTATTCTCGCTAATGCAGGGTCAAGCGCCAGCCGGTGGTGGCGGCGGCGGCGGCATTTCGATGTTCGGATTTCTCTTTCAGATGATCGCCATTTTCGGGATCATCTACTTCTTGCTCATCCGACCACAACAAAAAACACGCAAGCAGCACGACGTTCGACTGCGCGAGCTGAAGCGCGGCGACACGGTCGTGACGACCGGCGGCATCGTGGCCGAAGTGATGCATATCAAAGAGTCATTGAAGGACGGCCAGCCGGTGAAATCCATGGAAGATCTTGTCACAATCAAGAGCGGCGAATCGCGACTGATCGTCGAGCGAGGTCGCATCGCCAAAGTCACAACACCCGCCGCACAATCGGAATCGTGAGCGTCCTCGATATCCACGTTTTGGGATCGCCCATTCTCCGCGCCGAAACCAAGATCGTCGGCGAGGTGACAGACGAAGTGCGCAAGTTGGCGGACGACATGTTTGACACGATGTACGCGGCAAAGGGGATCGGACTCGCGGCGCCGCAAGTTGGCCGCTCCGAGCGCGTTGCCGTCGTCGACGTGGAAGATCAGCGCTACGCGCTCGTGAATCCCGAGATTGTTTGGGAAGAAGGGAGCGAACGCGCTGAAGAAGGCTGCCTTTCAATCCCCGACATCTACGGCGACGTAGACCGCGCTCAGCGAGTGCTCGTTAGGGCGCTCGATCTGGAAGGGAAGCAGATCGAGATCGAAGCGACCGACTTGCTTGCGCGATGCCTCCAACACGAGATCGATCATCTGCACGGGCGCCTGTTCATCGACTACCTCTCGTTCCTCAAGCGGCGCGCCGCGATCGGGAAGTGGGAAGGGATGCGCGACAAGTATCCCGGGCTCGTGCGCAAGACCGCGCTCGAAGCCGAGTCGGAAGCGAGCAGGTCGCCAGCACCGGCGCGAGCGGACGAGGCTCTGTGACGTGCGAGTCCTCTTTTGGGGGACTCCGGAGTTCGCGACACCAGCATTGAGGGCCTTGTTAGGCGAGGGCCACGAAGTCGTCGGCGTCGTCACGCAACCTGATGCGCCAGACGCACGCCACCGCAGCACGTTGCTGCCGCCCCCGGTCAAAACCGTCGCGGACGAAGAGGGAATCCCGGTCCTTCAGCCCGAGAAGCCGCGTGGCGACGACTTTCTCGCCTCGCTGCGCGAGCTGGAGCCCGAGATCAGCGTCGTGGCAGCGTATGGTCACCTGCTGACTGACGAAGCGATCGCGCTGCCGCCTAACGGGACGATCAACATCCACGCGTCATTACTGCCGCGCTGGCGCGGAGCGGCGCCGATTCAGGCGGCCCTGCTGGCCGGCGATCCGGAGTCGGGCGTCACGATCATGCGCGTCGTCCGCAAGCTCGACGCGGGACCGATGTTGCTTCGCCTCCCCACTCCAATTGTCGAGGACGAGACCTACGGCGAGCTGCAGCTACGACTCGCCGAGTTAGGCGCTCTGGCTCTCGTGGAAGCGCTTGCGCTGCTGGACATCGGGGAGATACACGAAGAAGAGCAAGACGAAACGCATACGACGTATGCACCGAAGATCTCGCGCGAAATGGCGCACGTCGATTGGAGCGCGAGCGCTGTGCACGTCTCGCGCGTGTTGCGCGCGTTCGACCCGAAGCCTGGGGCGTTCACCACCAAGGGCGACGTCGAGGTCAAACTGTTTGGCGTGCGCGTCGTGCGTGGTCGACGCGGCGCACCGGGAGCGCTCATGGAAATCGACGAGTCCGGAATGCTGGTGGCGTGCGGGGAGGACGCGGTGCGCATTGCCTACGCGTTCCCCTCAGGGCGCCGCCGGCTAGCAGCACTGGACTGGCATCAAGGGCGAGGCGTCGCCATCGGTGACATCCTCGGCACGTAGGCCCCGTAACTGATGCCGTAGTGGCCGTTACATTTGAGACATGCTGCACACGAGCACCAGTGCACTCACTGAGTCGCGCGTAGTCGCGGCCAACGTGTTGGCCGATCTGCGCGGCGGTGAAAAACTCGATCTCGCCTTGGACCGCAGGGTCGACGAGTCCGGGCTTGACGCGCGTGACCGGCGTTGGACGCAGGAGCTCGTCTACGGCATGCTGCGGCGTCGCGCGTGGCTCGACGCGATGCTCGCGTCACGCGTGCGCGGAGGCCTGGCACGTCTCGAGGCTGATCTGACTGACCTGCTCCGGTTAGGCGCGAATCAGCTGCTGCACATGCACAGCGTGCCGGCGTACGCGGCGATTGCCCAGACCGTGGAACTCGCGAAGCGGCGGCACGGTTTGGGCGCCAGCAAGTTGGTGAATGCCGTGCTGCGTCGAGTGGATCGCGAACGCGACGCGCTCGATCCGGTGCGCGAGCGCGCCGTCACCGATCCGATCGACAGGCTCGCACTCGAACACTCGCATCCACGCTGGCTCGTCGCGCGTTGGGTTGCGCGCTGGGGCGCCGCGGAAACAGCTCAGCTACTCGCGACAAACAACACCGAAGCTCCGGTCATTCTGCGGCCGTTTGGAATTGTGCGCGAGCAACTCGAAGCGATGCTCGATGCCTCTGGGATCATGACGGAAGATGTCCCGCTCGTGCCAGACTCGCTCAGTCTCGCTGGCAATGCCGGCGGCAGCGGTGCCGCTCAGCTCACCGAGCTTGGCGCTTATCGGCAAGGGCTCTTTTTCGTACAGGATCCGGCCGCGACGCTGGTCGCTCGTTATGCAAGCGTGCCGTCCGGCGCGCGCGTCGTCGATCTGTGCGCCGCGCCGGGAGGCAAAGCGCTCGAGCTGTCGCGGGACGCGTCGCTCGTGTTGGCTGCTGACCGTTCATTGCAGCGTCTCGCGCGCTTGCGCGCTAACGTGCGCCGGCTCGACGCGCGCAACATCGTGCTGCTTCAAGCCGACGCGAAGCAGCCGCCAGTACGCAACGCGGATGCCGTATTGCTCGACGCTCCCTGCAGCGGCACCGGCGCATTCAGACGGCACCCCGACGCGCGCTGGCGTCTCGCCGCGAGTGACATCGCGTCGCTGAGCGCGATGCAGCGGGAGTTTCTGGCGGCGGCGGCGCGGGTCGTTAGGCCCGGCGGACTTCTCGTGTACGCTACGTGCACGCTCGAGCCGGAAGAGAACGACTCGCAGGTCGAGGCGTTTCTCGCCGAGCATCCCGATTTCCGGCTGGAGCCGCCGCGCGATGGCGTGGTGCCTGACGCGGTCATGGATGCCGGGCGCCTCCGCGTGCTGCCGCAGCGCCATGGCGTCGATGGAGCGTTCGCGGCTCGATTGCGTCGCATCGGTGGGCGAACGGAGTGACGCGCCGCATCCCATGGCGCACGATCAGGCTCTACGGCTTGACGGCGCTGGCGGGCTTCGTCTCCGCGTATATCGTCGTCGCGCTTTTCTTCTTGCCGGGTGACCGCAGCCGCGGCCGTGTCATCACTCCGCAACTCGTCGGCCTCTCATTGGATGAAGCGCGTCACATGCTCGACTCGACCGGCTTGCGCTTTTCGTTAGGCGAGGAACGTCCGTCGGCCGATGTGCCGCGCAATCGAGTCGTCGCGCAGTCGCCATTGCCCGGCACCAACGCGCCGCGCCTCGCAACGGTAACTCTCGACGTGAGCGCCGGCCCTCGGCAGCTGCGCGTGCCGATCGTCTCAGGCCTCACGCTGGACAACGCGCGGAAGGTTCTCGCGGACAGCGGCCTCAGCGCCGGTACCGTGCAGGAAGAGTCGAGCAGCGCGCCGCGCGGCGAAGTGTTGCGCACCAAGCCTGACGCTGGGCAGGTGGTCGGCGAAGGAGCAGCGGTGCAGCTTGTCGTGAGCGCGGGCCCGGCCGAGTTGACGATGCCCGACGTACTCGGTCGCGAGCCGGCCGACGCGATAGCCGTGCTCAATCAACTCGGCGTAACGCGGGTCCGCGTGGATTCTGCGATCGGGAGTGGGGCAACGAGCTACATCGTCGTTGCACAGCAGCCGGCAACGGGCACTGGCGTCCGCACCACGGATCGCGTCGTGCTACGCGTGAGTCCGCGGCCATGACGGTACGCATCGCACCATCGATCTTGAGCGCGGATTTCGCGCGCATAGCCGACGAGATCGCGATGTGCGTGGACGGCGGTGCGGACTTGATCCACATCGACGTCATGGACGGACGCTTCGTCCCGAATCTCACGTTCGGGTCAAAAGTGATAGAGACCGTGCGCCGCCTAACGAAGTTGCCGCTGGACGTGCACCTGATGGTCGTGGAGCCCGAGTCGTATTTCGACGAGTTCGTCGGCGCCGGCGCCGACGTGCTCACGATCCACCAGGAGGCGAGCCCGCACCTGCACCGCCAGCTGACGCGCATCCGCGAGCTCGGCGCAAAAGCCGGCGTCGCCCTCAATCCGGCCACTCCCGTAGAGATGGTTCGCGACGTGATCGACGCGATCGACCTCCTTCTCATCATGAGCGTCAATCCTGGGTTCGGCGGTCAGATCTTCATTCCCTCATCGCCGGACAAGATCCGTCGCGCGCGAGCGATGCTGGATACCGCTGGAAGCAGAGCCGCCCTCGAAGTGGACGGCGGCATCGGTCGCGATACGATCGCGCAGTGCTGGCAAGCGGGCGCCGACACGTTCGTCGCGGGCCAGGGTGTCTTCGGCACGCCGGATCCGAAGGCGGAGATCGGCGTCCTGCGCGGCCTCTGCTCTCATACGGTATGATGTCCCCGCTGGCACGCCTCGTCGCACTTGGGGCTGTCACGTTAGGCGGCATCGGGGCGTGGGCTCTCACGTCGCGGCAGGCGCCCGTGCAGATAGGCGCCGAGGCGCCGTCGTTTCACGCCGCGTCGGTCGACGCGCCGATCGTGGAAAGGAGCCTGGCCGACTACAAAGGCGCTGTCGTCATCGTGAACATATGGGCGACGTGGTGTGAGCCTTGTCTCGTTGAAATGCCAAGCCTCGAAGCGCTGCACCGACGTTATGCGAAGGACGGACTCAAGATCGTGGGCGTCAGTGTGGACGCTCCCGGCGCCGATGCGCAGATCCGCGGCTTTCGTGACCGGCTGGGCCTAACGTTTGACATCCTGCATGATGCGGCCGACATCCGCGCGACGTATCAAACGGCCGGCGTGCCGGAGTC
>CBQVAZ010000144.1:0-7991 GCA_967720205.1 uncultured Gemmatimonadaceae bacterium
ATCAACCGTCGTGGGGCAAGGCGCAGTAGCGGACTCGGTTCACGCAGCCATCACGGGCAATTCGCTCCGGCTACCAGCGCGCTCGATCACGCCGCCGCCTAACACGCGCTCACCGTCATAGAGCACGAGCGACTGCCCCGGTGTGATCGCCGCCACCGGCTCCTCGAGCGCGATCTCGATCTCTCCTTCGTCGATTCGCACCAGCTCACCAGCGACTGCTGCTGCGCGGTGCCGCACCTGCACCTGCAGGCGCGTGCCTAACGAAGGCGCCTCGCCAAGCCAGTTCACTTCCCGGGCGATGACCCCGTGTCCGAGCAGCTCCTCGCGCGGCCCGATCACAACGGCCCGATCAGCGGGGCGGATCGCCACGACGTACATCGGCTCGGCGAATCCGCCGGGCAGCCCACGCCGCTGGCCGATCGTGAAGCGCGCATAACCCTGATGCTCGCCGACAGAGCGCCCGTCGTTCAGCACGATCGGTCCCGCCGCTAATGCGGGTGTGTCCGCGCCGAGGCGGCGCGCGATGATCCTGGTGTGATCGCCGTCAGGGACAAAACAGATATCCTGGCTCTCGACCTTCTCGGCGATGACTTCAAGCCCTAACGTGTGCGCGCGCTGCCGCGTCTCGGGCTTGGTTAGGCTCCCGACAGGCAGCAGCATGCGCTGCAGCACTGCGCGGTCGATTCCCCAAAGGAAATACGACTGATCCTTGGTATGGTCGCGCCCGCGATGCAACGCGCCATTCACCACGCGCGCATAGTGGCCGGTCGCGACGAACTCGGCGTCGATGGCATCGGCCTTTTTCACGAGATCGCGAAACTTCGTGAACGTGTTGCAGCGCACGCAGGGAATCGGCGTTCGGCCGCGCAAATACTCGCCCACAAAGTCATCCACGACGTCGTGGCCGAAGCTGCTCTCGAGATTGAGCACGTAATGCGCGATGCCTAACTGCTGGCACACACGCCGCGCGTCGTTGATGGAGTCGAGCGAGCAGCAGGGGCGGTCGGGAACGTCCTCGCCATAGCAGAAGAGCTTCATCGTCGCGCCGACGACGTCGTAACCCTGTTCCACGAGCAAGGCCGCGGCGACAGAGGAGTCCACGCCCCCGCTCATCGCGACGAGCACGCGCGTCATGGTTGGCCTGCGAGGCGTCGCGCCTTCTGTATCAGGGCGGGGAACAGCTCGGCGACGCGCGTCATGTCTTCGTCGCTCGTTAGGCTGCCCAGGCTCATGCGGATCGCCGACGTGGCAATCTCCGGTCGCACGCCCATCGCGCTCAGCACGTGCGACGGCGACACACTCCCGCTCTGACACGCCGAGCCGGCCGAACAGGCCACGCCTTGGAGATCCAGCGCCATCAACATCGACTCCGAGTCGGTGCCGGCGACCGAGATGTTGAGGATATGCGGCGCACGCTGGGCACCGCGGCCATGCACGACGGCGTCTGGAATGCGCTCGAGCAACGCGGCCTCCAGCCGGCTCCGCAGCTGCTCGAGCCGCGTACACTCTGCCTCGCGCTCCTCTATAGCCAACTCGGCGGCGCGCGCGAGACCGACGGCGAAAGCGACGTTCTCCGTCCCCGGACGCCGGCCGCGATCCTGCTCACCACCGTGCATCAGCGGATCGATGCGCACGCCGCGCCTAACGAACAGCGCACCGATTCCCTTGGGGGCGCCGATCTTGTGACCCGAAATCGTGAGGAGATCGATCGGCAGCTTGGAAAGGTCGATGGCGATCTTGCCGAACGCCTGCACGGCATCGGTGTGGAAAACCGCGCCGTGCTCCTTTGCCCTTGCGGCGAGCTCCGGAACCGGCTGCACCACGCCGATCTCGTTGTTCACCCACATCACACTCACGACGCCGACTCGCGCGTCGACCTTGGCGTCGTACGACCCGCGGTCGACAACGCCGTGCTCGTTCACGTCGACGATGCGCTCCTCGCCACCCTCTGCCGCGACGCGATGGCTCGTGGCCAGCACCGCCTTGTGTTCGATCGGAGTCGTAACAATGGCGGGACGTTCACTACGCGTCGCGCGCCAGGCGCCGAGGACGGCGAGGTTGTCGGCCTCGGTGCCGCACGAGGTGAACACGATTTCGTCGACGCGCGCGCCTAACGTGCGGGCCAAACGCTCGCGCGCCTCGTCGAGGGCCGTGCGCGCGTCGCGTCCCCAGCGATGCACGCTGGAGGGATTGCCGAAACGAGGGCCAAAAAACGGCGTCATCGCCTCGACGACTTCCGGCCGTACCGGCGTCGTCGCGGCGTGATCTAGATAGACATGCTTGGGCATAGCGGAGACGAATATAACGGCCCGAGGGGGCCTTCCGCCGTCACCTGGGTGCGCCTGCTAAGGCTCAGTCCAGCGCCAGCTTACCTCGGCGGAAGCGCGCCCAGGCGAACATGGCTGCGCTGATACCAATCGAACCGAGTACGAGCGCAGCCAAGAGGGCGATCTGCTCCATTCCCCAGCTGCGGACCGTCGCAACGATCGAGAAGCGGCGCTCTGGCGGCAGCAGCTGGAAGACCAGGGCAGGGGCGAGAAAGATGACGAGCATGATTATCCCGAACGTCTGCTGCGCCTGGCGCACGGTCTTTGAGCGTAGCGAGATGAAGACGCCAATGCCGGTTTGGGCCAAACACGCAGCCACTGTGAGGCTCGCGAGCAGCGTCCCGAAGCGAGCCTGGAAGAAGAGCGGCGCTTGGTCCGGATGCGCGATGTTCAGCGTTAGGCACGCTACGAGCGCGTTTACGGCGACGAAGGCACAGCCGTAGCTCAACGCAGCGAGCATTTTGCCGAAGAGGATCGCCGAGTCGGGGAGTCGACTGGCAAGCAGCGATTCCAGTGTCTGCCTTTCGCGCTCACCGGCGATTGCATCCACGATGAGCGCCGACGCCATACTCGACGCCAGCGTGGGGAAGTAGAACATCACGATCCAGGAGCTGAGCCAGTCCGGTCCAAACTGGAGTGGCGTCAAGACGCCGAGCAACAAAACAATGACGATGAGCGAGATTCCGCCGCGACGGAGTCTGAGGAGCTGATCGCGGAACTCCAGCCATTCCTTGCGCAGAATCGTGAACGCGTCTGTAATCACGTCGCCGCTCCGGCGTGGCCGTCGTCCGCGATGAGATCGAGAAACGTGCGCTCGAGAGTCGGGCGCTCGCGGCGTACTTCCTCGATTTCGGCGCCATGTTCGATCAAAGCTCGCACGAGCGGTGTCACCGTCGCGTTAGGTGCGAGGACCAGCTGCACGCCATCCTCGAGCAGCGTGAGGTTTACGATCCCAGCGCGCGTGCGCAGCATCGCCACATGCGCCGGCGTGATCGATGGGCCACGGATGATTATCGACGCGGTCCCCACGGCATCGCGCAATTCAGCGGGCGTGCCTAGCGCGACGACGCGACCCTTGTTGATGATGCCGATCCTGGCGCAGAGCCGTTCGGCCTCGGCCAGGTTGTGCGTCGTGAGGAAAACCGTGACACCTTCTTCAGACGCGAGGTGTTCCAGATCGTCGCGCAGCGCGGCTGCCGCAACCGGGTCGAGGCCCGCCGTCGGTTCGTCGAGGAAGACTAACTCGGGACGGTGGAGAAGTGTGCGAGCCACGGCCAGTTTTTGCTTCATGCCGCGGCTCCATTCGGCGACGGCGTCCTTGCGCCGCTCCCAGAGTCCCAGCCTGGTGAGCAGCGTCTCCATGCGTCGCCGCCGTTCCGCACGGGGAATGCGCCAGACGCGCCCCCAGAAATCGAGGTTCTGCTCCGCCGTTAGGCGCTTGTATAACCCGTCGTGTTCCAGGAGCGCGCCAGTGCGTTCACGGATCGAGTCGCTCTGCGTCGCCACGTCGAAGCCCAGTACGCTTCCTTCGCCGCCGTCCAGCCGCAACAGCCCGAGCAGCGTCCGGATGACCGTTGTCTTGCCGGCCCCGTTAGGTCCGAGAAACCCGAAGACGATGCCGCGTGGCACCTCGAATGTCGCGTGATCGAGCGCCGTGACCTTGCCGAACTGCTTCGCGATGTCAGTCGCGCGGATCGCTACGCCGGTCATGCGAGCGGCCGTAAGAGGGCACGCGCCGGCGCGGCGTCGAGGCCGTCGATCGACAGCGGTGCCGCGAACAGCTCATACTCGCCCGGCGCCACTCGCCGCAGATCCAGATTCTCGAGATTGAACGCTCCGCCGCCAAAGAGCGCCTGGTGCACGTCCAGGGTCGCGCTGTCTTTGGAGTCGATGGATGGCGCATCGACACCTAACAAGCGCAGCCCGCGGCGCAGCAGCGTTTGCACGGCGCCGACAGAGAGCCACGGCCAGAAGAGAGGAAACGCACCGCCGGCGATGCTCCGGTCGGTCTTGAGCAGCAAGCGCTCCAGTGAAGGGTTGTCGCCGGCCGGGCCTAACGCGGAGAGCTGTAGCTCGCCCGCGCCTGAGGAGACGTCGACCACGCTGCAGCGACCGACAAACGCCGCCATGTCCAGTCGTTCGCTGCCAGCCCAATCCGAGCGGACGTGGTAAGGCGCATCGGCGTGTGTGGCGACGTGCGGACTCATGCTGATCGCCGAGACGTTCACCGAGGCGCCGACATCCTGTTGCCACGTCCAGCGCGCCTCAAACGGTGTGTCACCCGGCCATGCCGGGAGATGCGCGGACAGTGGCACCGAGATGTCGATCCACATCAAACGCTGCTCGCTCCGTGCGGGGGCACCGCGCCGGCGGCAAAAATGCGCGCGCGCACTTCCCAAAGTTTGGGGAAGAAGCGTTGCGAAATCGTGCGTTGCAGATACTTGGCGCCTAACGTGCCGCCCGTACCGCCCGTCATGGGTCCGATGATGCGCTCTACGAGCTGCACGTGCAAAAAGCGCCACAAGCCAAACGCCTGTTCGTATTCCAATAAGCTCTCCGCGAGGAGATACAACGGCGCCTGCTGCGATTCGGAGTAGAGCGATTCGAGCGTGACGCTGTGGTGCTCCAGCATCGAGTCGAACATCGCCTGCAGCGTCGGCCGTTCTATGATGCGCTGGATGAGCGGCGGAATGTCGCCGTGTTCGCGCAACACGTGGAGGAAATGCTCGTCGCGCAGGCCGGATATCGCTTCCAGCGCGCGGAATTGCAGGCTCTGAGAACCGCTGGACGAGCCCAGGATGCCGCGGAACTCGGCGAAGCGTTGTGGAGGCAGCGTGTCTAGCGCGGAGAGCTGCGACGCAACAATGCGCATGAGGGCATTGATGCGCTGCATCCGGCCTAACGCCCCGGCGACGTCGTTCTCCTCCATGTGCGTGATGAGCAGCTCGAGCTCGTGCAACAACACCTTGAACCACAGCTCGGAGGCCTGGTGCACGACGATGAAAAGCAGCTCGTCGCCGTGCTTGGCGCGCAGTCGCTGCAGCGAGAGCAGCTCGTCGAGCGCGAGGTAGTCGGCGTAGCTGATTGCCATCTCGCCCGTATACGATTTCGTCATCAGAATGTAGAAACGTCGAGGGTCATGACATCTTCGACGCGCATCGTCTCGATCGTGTAGTACGGCTCGCCGTATTTGCAACGAATCAACGATCCGTAGTGCGCGGCCTGATGCCTAACGACTTTGAATAGCTCTTCAGTGTTGGGGTAGACTTCGCCGGCCTGTAGCACGCCGGCCAGTTGTGAAAAGTATGCGTTCATCGCCGCCAGCTTCTCCTCGAAGACATCGCTGATGTCCACGATGAACGTGGGCTTGAGCGCCTCTTCACGATACGTGATGCAGTGCAAAACCTTGCGCGGCCGGTGAGGCGGCAGCCCAGGCGCGAATTTGGCGAGTCCAGCCAAAAAGCACGCGTCTCGCACGAGCTCCGAGGTGACGCGATGATCGGGATGCCGTCCGTCCTGCGCCGGCGCGATGACGATTTTGGGCTTGAGACGACGGATGAGCGGAACCAGCAGGGCCCGCGTCTCAGGTGTGTTGACGATCGCCGCGTCAGGCAGTCCAAGGTTCTCGCGCACGCAGAGCCCCAGGATTCTCGCCGCCTCCGCTGCCTCCTTCGCACGCAGCTCGGCATTGCCACGGGTTCCCATCTCACCCGCCGTTAGGTCAATGACTCCTGTGCGGTGGCCTTTGCGTACGGACACGAGCATCGTGCCGCCGCACGTCAGCTCGACGTCGTCCCGATGCGCCGCGATGGCGAGTACATCTACCTCTGACATGGCAAAGGAATGTGACCGGCAGAGCCGGACGATGGAAGCGGGATAGTGTGATTGCTCCACACATCGTAGTTTGCCGCCCACCCTCTCTCCGACACTTCGTCACAATGCAGAACCGCCTCGCGCACGTCACTGCCGTCCTCGTTGCGTTGAACGTCGCACTCGTGCAAGGCAGCGCTCAGCGTCCTGCCAAGCCTGACGCGCGTCTGGAGCGCTTGAAGACTGAGCTCGGACAGGAAATCGACCGCATGCACGACTTCAGCGCGCAGATGGTCGATATGGTCTTCTCCTTCGGAGAGCTCGGATTCAACGAGGTCGAGACGTCGAAGTACCTAACGGGAATCCTCGAGAAGCAAGGTTTTGCAATAGAACGTGGAGTCGCCGGCATCCCGACGGCGTGGCTGGCGCGCTGGGGCTCGGGCCGACCCGTTCTGGCTATGGGCTCCGACATCGACGGCATTCCGCAGGCGTCGCAGAAGCCCGGCGTGGCGTTCGCTGCGCCGATCGTCGCGGGAGCGCCGGGACACGGAGAAGGGCACAACTCGGGGATGCCGCTCAACGTGACGGCCGCAATCGCCCTCAAAAAGCTGATGGAGCGTGAAAAGCTCCCGGGCACCTTGCTGTTGTGGCCCGGCGTCGCCGAGGAACAGTTAGGCACCAAGGCCTACTACGTGCGCGCAGGCCTCTTCAAAGACGTGGATGTAGCCATGTTCACGCACGTGGGTCGCAACATGGAGACAGCGTGGGGACTTCAGGGATCGTACAACGCGCTCCTCAGCGCCGAGTTTGCGTTTCGCGGCACCGCGGCGCATTCGGCCGGGGCGCCATGGCGAGGCCGCAGCGCGCTCGACGCCGTCGAGTTGATGAACGTTGGCTGGAACTACCGGCGAGAACATCTGCGGACGGAGCAGCGCTCACACTACGTGATCAAGGATGGCGGCGACCAGCCTAACGTGGTGCCAACGACGGCGCGCGTCTGGTACTACTTCCGCGAGACCGACTATCCGAAAGTGATGGAGCTGTTCGAGACCGGAAAGCAGATGGCGCAAGGCGCGGCGCTCATGACAAGTACGACGCTCGAGTCGGTGAAGATCCTCGGCTCCGCGTGGGTTCCGCACTTCAACAAGCCCGTCGCCGAGGCGATGTATGGCAACATCAAACGCGTGGGATTGCCGACGTGGAGCGCGCAGGATCAGCAGCTCGCCAAGGCCGTGCAAAAGCTGCTCAACCGGCCGGAGCGCGGATTGGATACGGCGGTCGCCGCGTTAGGCGCTCCGATCCCCGAAGAGGCGCGTCGTGGCGGTGGCTCGGACGATATCGGTGACGTGTCCTGGAACGTCCCCACGGTGCAGCTGAACTACCCGTCGAACATCCCGGACTTACCCGGGCACCACTGGTCAGATGCCATAGCCATGGCGACGCCGATCGCGCACAAGGGCGTCACGGCTGGTGCCAAGGTGCAAGCGATGACTGCCCTCGATCTCCTGCTGACGCCGACGCTCGTGACGAGCGCGCGGGATTACTTCACCGAGCAGTGCAAACAGACGACGTACACGCCGTTCATCGGCGCGACAGATCAGCCGGCGATCTGGCTCCACCAGGACATCATGTCGAAATATCGCGAGCAGATGCGGCCGTTTTATTTCGACACGACGAAGTACAAGACCTACATGGAGCAACTGGGCGTGAAGTATCCCACTGTAACTCGTTAGGTTACAGCTTTAGTTGTTCAGTCTATTCGTAGCGCAGCGCCTCGACAGGATTCAACCGCGCCGCGCGCCGCGCCGGGATCAGACCAAACACAATCCCCACCGCAATCGACACGATCACGGC
>CBQVAZ010000145.1:0-7943 GCA_967720205.1 uncultured Gemmatimonadaceae bacterium
AGACAAATCGCTCCCGACACAACCACGCCAGCATGCCCACAGCCGCCGCCATTCGCGTTCTCCGAGGGAGATCGCAGGCCGCCACGCTCCTGCATGACACCCGCAGACAGCTGATCGAGCACCTCGCAGAGCCCGCCACGGCAGCAGGATTGGCCCGCAAGCTCGGGACGTCGCGACAACGGCTGCGCTACCACCTGCGCCAGCTCGAGGCCGAGGGCCTTGTGGAGTGCATCGCCGAGCGGCGTAACGGGAATTGCGTCGAGCGCGTCGTGCGGGCCACGGCACGCGCCTTCGTCATCAGCCCGGAGGCCATCGGCAAGCTTGGCGACACGGCCGACACGGCGACCGATCGGTTTAGCGCCGCCTATCTCATGGGCAGCGCCGCACGAACAGTTCGCGACGTCGCGGCGCTCGACGCCAGGGCGAGGAATGAAGGAAAGCGCCTCGCCACAATCACCCTCGAAAGCGACATCCGCTTTGCAAGCCCCGAATCGCGCGCCGCCTTCGCGGAAGAACTGACGCAAGCGTTGGCGCGGCTAACCGCGCGTTATCACGACGAGCGTGCACCTAACGGGCGCCCGTATCGGCTCACGGCGCTGGCGCATCCGGCGCCTTCTGATTCGCCGTCATGCATGGCCACCACTGCCCACTCGCCCGAGGTCGCGCATGCCCAAGCTGATGGAGGAGGAGATGACGACGATGCCTAACGAAACACGTTTCGTGGAGGTGGCTGTCGATATCGCCGCCCCCGCCGATGCCGTGTGGAACGCCCTGACGGATCCAGCCGAGCTGCTACGCTGGTTTCCGCTCCAGGCAGCGGTGACGCCTCACGCCGGCGGTACTGTGAAGTGGTCATGGGACGAGACGTGGACCTGGGAGTCCAGCATCGATGTGTGGGAACCGGGGCGTCGCTTGCGTCTGGTGCAGGAAGATCAGCGTCCGTTTGACGTGAACGGCGGCCTGCTGCCGGCTGGCCAGGTCGCGAGCGCGCACATGGTCATGGATTTCACGCTCGAAACGGTCGCGGGCCGTACTCGGTTGCGCCTCGTGCACTCCGGCTTTGGGAATGGCAGCGCGTGGGACGACGAGATCGACGGTGTGCGCGTCGGATGGAATCACGAGTTGCGCGGTCTTGCATTCTACCTGGAGCGGCATCGCGGCAAGTCGCGTCACGCAGCGATGGCGTACCTAACGTGGCCCGAGCCTCAGGACGTGACGTGGCGTCGCCTGCTGAGCGCCGACGCATTCCCGGTATCGGCGAAGCGTCTCGACATCGGTCAGCGCTACACGCTCGAGGTATCGACGGGCGACCGCTTCGACGGTATCGTGCAGCACCATATTGCGGACCGGGACTTCGCTGGCACTGTGCGCGCGCTGGATGACGGCGTCTTTCGAATCGGAACTCATCGTGCTGCCGGAAAGACGGGCATCAGCGTGTGGATCGCCAGCTACGACGCGAGCCACGCGTCTCAGGTGGCCGCCATCTGCTCACGAACGCAGGGGATTCTCGACAGAGTATTCGGCGGCACGCAATAAGACTCGCACTCACCGCGTTAGGTGGTCGATCTGACGCGTGCGCCGAGTCCCGGCGCCGCCGCGTTGCGTTGGCTGGCGCCGTTCCTTGTTCCCTTTGTCGTGCTCGTCGTTCTGCACTGGGACTGGGCGCCGAGCACCGCAGCGGGCGACTACGCGCAGTATCTCTTGCACGCGCGGGCCATCGCTGAGGGGCAGCCCTACAGTGCTACGGGCTACATCTACAGTCCGGCCGCCGGTCTGATCGGACCGCCAAACCTCCCGCCCGGCCTGCCGCTCACGCTCGCTCCGCTCGTTGCGATCGGCGGCGTGCACACTCCACTCGTTAGGCTGCTCATGATCGCGAGTGTCGTCGCCTTCGCCGTGCTCTCGGCCTGGCGCCTGGCGCGCGACATGGAGCCGTGGCAGGCGGCATTGGGTAGTGCCATCGCGGCCTATGCCGTCGAAGCGTCACTGGCGAGCGTCGCCCCCATTTCGGATCCCGGATTCGCCGTGTTCGTGTGGGCGACGATCCTCGCCGTGGACAAGGACGGCGTGTGGACGTGGCGGCGCGTGCTCGGTGTCACCGCGTTAGGCTTCGCCGCAGTTCTCTATCGCGTGGCCGGCGCGGCTCTCGTGCCCGCGCTCTTTCTTTTCGCTTTGCTCGAGCGCCGGCGACTCGGCATCCGCCCGTTCATTCCCGCGATGACCTGGAGTGCGGCCGGGTTGATCGGGCTCGCCGCCGGAATCGTGCAGCTCCCGTTCAGCGAACGCTTTGGCAGAGCGGCGCTCGATCCCGCAGAGCATCTGCGCACGTTTGCGCGACAGTACCGCGCCGCGCTCTTCGATGCCGAGCTGTATCCCTTGCCGAGCGATTGGAACTGGGCGAACGACGCGTATCACCTCGCGGCCTCTCTGCTCTTGGTGGTGGGGCTCGTCATTCTGTTTCGACGCCGGCGACGCGCGTTCCTGGTGACGTTCACGGTAGCCTATGCCTTGATGCTCCTGCTCGCCCCGGTCGCCGAGGGACGTTACGCGTGGCCGCTGTATCCGCTCGTTGGAGCTGCGATGGCCTTGGGCGCGACGGCGATCGTGCGTCGCCTGGCGCCCGCGCTGGCGCCGCGGAAGCAGGCAATCGTAGCGGGCGCGCCTGTGGTCGTCGCGTTCATTCTCGCGCTCGCGATCGAGTCACCGCGCCGGCCGCCGGCGTCATTCGTTAGGCATCCCGATGCGGTCGCGCTCTTCGCCTGGCTCACACAACGTGGCCAGGAGTCGGCGGCGACCACGCCGATGCGCGTCGCGTTTCACAATCCGCGCGTGCTCACGCTGGAAACGGGCGTCTCGGCGATGGGTTTGGTGAATCGCACTCCTCCCGGACAGCTGTCGGCGTTGGATCGGGCGCGCGCGACCCACCTCATCTGGCAGGGTACCGGCCTTGGCACGGACTCGACACCGGGAAACGCCCCGTGCGTCCAGCGCGTGGCGGACAGTCTGCCGACGCGCTTTCCCAATCGTTTCGCGCTCGAGTACGAAAATCGCACGTTCCGAGTGTATCGCCTGCTTCCGGGCGCACGCAGTAGCGACAGCGCAAACGTTCGCATCAATTGGAGAGACTGCTGATTCTTCTCAACGCGACGCTGCGCGGCGCCGTACAGGTCGCAGTTCCCCTTTACTGAGAATTGGACTCATGATCAAGCGACGTGATTTCATTGGCGTATCGACGCTGGCCGTTGCCGGCGGAGCGTGCGGCGTAGCAGGCAACGCATCCCAGGCTCGCCAATCGTCAGGCGCGAGCGATGGCAAAACGCTCCCGAGCGCGATCGCGGCGCTGACGTCGATGAAGGATCAAGTGACGCCGATTTCCGTTGACGAGCGCAAGGCACGGCTGGAAAAAGCGCGCCGTCTCATGACGGAGCAAAAGATCGACGCCATGCTGCTGACCGGCGGCACGTCGATGGACTACTTCACGGGGATGCGCTGGGGGGTGTCGGAGCGCCTAACGGGCGTCGTGATCCCCAAGAGCGGCAACGCGTTCATCGTGACGCCGAAGTTCGAGGAAGAGCGCACGTTGGAGCAGGCGCGCACGGGACCGCTCGGCGCCGCGACCGACGTTCTGACATGGGAAGAGGACGAGAGTCCCTACGCACGCATCGCCGAGGGGTTGCGCGCACGCGGTGCGGTGAGTGGCACGTTAGGCGTCGAGGAGACCGTACGCTATGTCTTCAGCAGCGGGATCGCGAAGGTGGCTCCGGCGTTGCGCATAAGGAGCGCGACCCCTGTGACGGCGGGCTGCCGCGGCGTCAAGGACGCGCACGAGCTTGCGCTCATGCGGCTGGCGTCGCAGGTGACGCTCAAGGCGTACGAGGCCGCGTACAAGTCGCTCAAGGCGGGGATGACGCAGAGCGACTTCGGCGACCTCGTGCAGCAGGCGCACCAGCAACTCGGATTCGACGGCGGTGCCGGTGTGCAGGTCGGGCAGTATTCGGCGCTGCCGCACGGCTCGGTCACGCCGCAGACGATCGTCGAGGGCTCGATTCTGTTGATTGACGGTGGGTGCAAGGCCGGCGGCTACAGCTCGGACATCTCGCGCACGTTCGTGTTAGGCAAGGCGACGGACAAGATGAAGAAGGTGTTCGAGATCGAGCACGCGGCGCAGACCGCGGCGCTCAAGGCGGCGCGTCCTGGCGTACCGTGCGAGGCTGTCGACGCCGCGGCTCGTAAGGTGATCGAAGACGGGGGCTACGGACCGGGATACAAGTACTTCACGCACCGCGTCGGTCACGGCATGGGGATGGATGGGCACGAGTGGCCGTATCTGGTCAAAGGGAACAAGCTTCCGCTCGCGCCGGGGATGACGTTCAGCGACGAGCCGGGGATCTACATCCCGGGCGAGTTCGGCGTTAGGCTCGAGGATGACATGGTCATCACGGAGAACGGCGCAGAGTTGTTCACGCCACAGAGTCCGTCGCTGGAAGATCCCTTCGGCTCCGGCAGCGTGACCTAACGACGCACTTTAAGGTCCAAAGCGACAGCGCGGACGCACGCGGAAGCCTCTCGGACAAACGCGGACAGTCCGCGCTTCCGCTTTTAGGCCGCCGCGAGACTAGTAGGCCCGCGCGTTAGGAGAAGCTGCCCACTCGGCAAACAGCGCGCGGCACTCCTCTGCCAGCACCCCGGGGACGAGCTTCACATCGCTCTTCCCGATCCGCAGCACCTCGGCGGCTGGCAGGTGCAGCTCGTTGAAGCCGCCGGCGGCGGCATCGGCGATCGTCGCGCCGTAGTAAACGGTGTCGACGCGCGCCCAGTGCAGCGCCGCCATGCACATCGGACACGGCTCGCACGTCGTCGCCACAATCGCGCCCGTTAGGTGCACCGCGCCGGCCGCACGGCATGCTTCGCGCAACGCCGTAATTTCCGCATGCGCCGTCGAGTCGGTCGTCAGCAGTACAATGTTATGCGCCGCTGTGAGAACCTTGCCGTTCAAGCTGATCGCGCAACCGAAGGGACTTTGGCCTTTGGAGACGCCACGTCGCGCGGCATCGATCGCGAGTCGCATCAATCCTTCTGAGGTCATAGCTCTTAGCTCTCAGCTCTTACCGACCGCGGAATGTACACCTGAGACCTAAGGCCTAAGGCCTAATAGCTAAGACCTATGCAGCCTGCTCCATCGACGGCACGGCACCCATGAACGCCTCGTACACCGCCGGATCCCAGAACCTGCTGGAATTGCGCATCTCATTGAGTGCCGTCGACCAGGACATGGCGCCGCGATAACTGCGCGTCGTGGTGAGCGCGTCGAATACGTCTACAACGCAGATGACCTGCGCACGCAGCGGAATCTCATCGCCGCGTAGCCCGTCAGGATACCCGCTGCCGTCGTACTTCTCGTGATGCGAGCGGATGATCGGCTTGATGTCCCAGGGAAACTCGATGTCCTTGAGCAGCTCGATGCCGTAGAGCGTGTGCAACTTCATGATCTCGAACTCTTCGTTCGTTAGGCGATCCGGCTTGTTCAGGATCTCGTGCGGAATGCGCACCTTCCCGACGTCATGCAGGTATGCTCCCAGGCTGATCGCTGTGCGATCCTCATCCGATAGACCGAGTGCGTTCGCCACGGCGACGGCGTACGCCGCCACGCGTTCACAGTGCCCAAACGTGTAGCTGTCCGCCGATTCGATCGACTGCCCCCATTCGCGCACGACCGCCATGTACACGCCTTCGAGGTCCGCGGTCTTGCGGGTGACGTCGACAAGGTCGACGCGCGCGTCGACTCGGCCGAAGAGGCGGTGCGAAGCGTTGAGAAGCCGGAGCGAGTCCTGATTCCGCCCGGTTGCGCGATACAGCTGCGCTAGCTCACGCGACGCCTCGGCCTCGGCGAGAGGATTCTGAATCCGCTGCGCGACCTCGATCGCGGCCTTGAAGCGTGCTTCGGCGAGTGAGCGTGATCCCGTCTCGCGATAGACGACGCCGAGGAAGCGATACGCATCGGCTTTGTAGCGTTCGCCGCCCAGCTGGTTGAAGAGCCCTAAAGCAGCTTCGGCACTCGCTCGCGCCTCGGCGAACTTGTTCCGCGCCAGCAGCACTTCGCTGCGGTTGAGCAGACACTGCGCGCGATGACCCTCGTCACCTAACGAGTTCGCGATCTCCAGGCTCTGGGCGTAGAAGCGTTCTGCATCGTCCCAGCGACGGAGATCGGCGCTGATCATGCCGAGATTATGGAAGACCATCCCGCACCCAGCCTGGTCCTCCGCGGCACGAAACGCCTCGAGCGAGTTTGTGTAGTGCCCAAGCGCGGCAGTGAGGTCGCCGCGGATGTTCGCGATGATCCCAAGATTCGTTTCGATCCGCGCGCGCAGCTTCGGACTGTCGAAATTCAGCGCGAGCGCTTGACGATAGCCCTCGCTCGCGGCCGCAATCTGACCTGCTGTCAGGTCGATGGACGCTCTGGTATTCAGCGCTTCGGCCGCGAGCACCGGATCTCCAGTTCCGCTCGCGACGGTGAACGCCCTTTGGCAGAGAACGTAGGCTTCGACGTCGTTGCCGGACTTGTGGCGGATGACGGCGAGTGCCCGTAAAGACTCAACGAGGATGCGCGCATCGCCCTTGGCCTCGGACGCACGAACGGCGGCTTCATACTCGGCCGCCGCTTCCTGCACCCTCCCCACCCGCTCATGCGCTCGTGCACTATCGAAAAGAGCGCGGCACGAATCCTCGTCGGATCCGTGCCGCTCCATGGTTGCTGCGGGAGGGGGAGGAGCGGGGCGTCCCATCTCACGATGGAGACGCCCTCGGCTCTAGTAGGCAACCATGTAACTCGAAAAGTGATCGAGGGGCGCGCTGACGTACTTGTACTTCGAGTAGTCGAGCGAAAGCAGCGTCTCGAGGATCTTCAGCAGATCGTCTGTATACACGACCTTCTTCGGCAACAGCATGCCGAGGCCGCTGCAGTGCGAGTAGCTCATCGTCAGCACGGGCTTCGACCAGTTGCTGAACGTGAGCCCGTGCGGCTTGAAGTTGACCTGAGCGCGCGGAGCAGTAGGCGCCTCCATCGTGATCACGGTGTTCTTGCTCAGAGCACCCGGCGGGATGACCAGCGTGTGCGGGCCGGCGCGAAGGACACCACCACCGGTACCGACTATTTCGACGTCGGACGAATAAGAAAGCGGCTTACACTGCAGGAGTATGCCCTGCACTGTGTTTACAACGCCGCCAACCAGGCCACCGACGAGGTCCGGCGAATACGACGCGACTAATGAGTCGTACTTCGGAAGACTCGCGAGCGCTGCGTTCGCTGTGCGTGTGCGCTCCGCGTTGAGCGTGGCATTGAGCTCAGCATTTGATACCTCGACGCTCGAAACTGCGGCTGTGGGCTGCGTTCCGTCTGACCCGCACGCCGCTACCGCGAGCGTCAGGACGACGCCCAGCAGCCGGGAGAGGTGGCGGTCGATTCTCATAGAATTGCTCCGTTGCGTTTGCGAAACGCGGACTGCGAACTGAAGGGTTGTTAGGCCCACCGGGGTGGAGGCCTTGGCACACCCTGCTATGGCAACTGATGGGCCGCAAATCGCCGTGGATAGCCCACTTAGGCGCTCTCGGGCAGAATGTCCGCAGGTCACTACTGATCGGTGGTCAGAACGGGCGAGGTGACCGGACGGAACGGAAAGAATGCCGTGGCGGCCGCGCGGTGTGATCACGCACACACACGCCGCAGACGTGATGCATCCGGCTAATTGGTGATGTGGAACTACAACAAAAGCTGTCGGCGGTCAGCTCCCGGCCGATAGCTGACAGCAGCTTCAGCTTCTGTCAGCCTGCTTCGCACGGGACGCGGCCTGTGGATCAGCTACCACCTTGCCGCCGCGCACGGTCGCGCCGATGACGATTGCGGCACTGATGATGACGACGTTCTTGATGATGTACTGACCTTCGAG
>CBQVAZ010000146.1:0-7914 GCA_967720205.1 uncultured Gemmatimonadaceae bacterium
TGCTGTTGATGTCCACGAAACGCGCGACGCCGTTAAACTTCGAGCGCGGGTCGTCCCACGTGACGCCGGCCGTGGTGCCGTTGTTCGTCGAGATCTGACAGAGGCCGCCGCGTGCGCGCTCGCCGTTAGGCCCCGTCACATAACACATGTCGACCGGACGCCCCGTGATGTTCGGCGCGCCAGGATCGTAATAGCGACTCGGCGCATCGACCTGGAAGTACGGATTGAAGTGCGCCAGCGTGTGCCCGTCCTCCGTGCGAATCGAGTTCGACGTCTCCCAGCTCTCGTGCAGCGCGGAGTTGAAGTTGCTCTCGCGGCTAGCGGAGACCATCATGTGCCGCATCACGCAGTCGACGTCGGGGATGATGCGCACGCCGCCGCCGTTAGGCGAGTTCGCCGGCGTGGCCGGCCCTACGCGAACACGCCGGCGGTCGCACGACGCCTCGAATTCACCGGGAGTTCCGACGGCGGACATGAACTGGGTGTGCAGCTCGGTGCCGTCGTTGCATTTGATGTGATAGGCAAGCTCGTGCAGGTTGTTCGTGAATGCATCCTTGGAGTGCGTGCCCTGGTGGAACTTCACCAGGATGTCGCAGCGGATGTCGAAGAAGCGGTTGGCGAGCGAGGAGCCCGCGTTCATCTCGACGTCGTTCTCCCACTCGAACTTGTGGCCGAAGTGGTCTTCGTTTCGTGGATTCGCCGGGTCCCAGATCTCCAACTGCTCGTTGGCGTAGCCTAACGGTATCGCACCCACTGTCCTGTAGAGATCCGACCCGCGCGGGTCACGACCGTGCTCGTGACCGAAGGTGCAGCCGGTCTCGGGATCCGTCGGCGGATGCCAGGTCGGATAGAGCTTCCCGTCGGGTCCCACCGTGGAATACTTGTCGTGCTGTGCCTTGGTGCACGTCTCGCGCACGCTCGGCGTCCAGAGTCCATACGCGCGCGCGGTGCCGCCGTTAGGCTGGACCGGCGCCGTCGAAAAATCCGGCGTTCCACACGCGACCACGAAACTCGCCGCGAAGGCGACGCACACTGATTTATTGAGCATGATGTCGATCCTTTTCGGAGGGAGTCGGTCGCCTAACGCAACGTGATCTGCAGTCCGTATTGCAGCATCTCGACGCCGGCCGGAATACTGGCCTGTTCGCCGTTGAGGCTGAGTCGCCCGCCGCCGCCGCGCATGTAGCTCGCGAAGGGCGTGAGCAGGTACGAGCGCGACACGACGAAGTCGTAACCGGCGCCCATGTGCGCCGCGACCGAGCGGCTCGAAAGGTTCTCGTCTTCGTCGGTCGCGAGATACGTCGCCCAACTCATCCCCAGTCGCACAAAGAATGGTCGCTTGGCCACGGGGTAGTACTGCACTATCGGGCCTAGGGAGTACACGCGATCGTTCTCGCCGGCTTTGAAGTGGTACCAGCCGTCGAGTTGAACGCCAAAGTACGTACGCGGTGTCTGCCTAACGCCTAGCGTCAGGCCTGCCGCCACCGAGCGGTCGGACACGTCCCGGCAGACGCTGCAGGCGAGCGACGCCGTGGCGTTGCCGAGGCTGAGCGCGCCCCAGAAGCGCCGCGGTGCGGCCGACGCGGACTGGGAGGAGGAGGCAGCTGCGGCAGGGTTAGGCGCTCGGTCGCTGCGTTGCGCGCGCGCCGGAGCGGCGACGCCGATGAGCAACAGCAGTACGACGACGACGCGAGCGGGAGACAGGCGGCGCGGTGTGGTCATTGGAGTCCTCGGTTGGGACTAGACGATGGGCACGCCTGGCGCGGTAACGCCTCGCAGCACATCACATATGCGCTGTGACGGCCCGTGCGTGATGCGGCGGTTTGAGGGTCGTCTTGACCGGGGCGAGACTGGCTACGGACTTGCAGCGGTGGCGTCGCGCCTACGCCGTCAGCGTGAGATACTTCTTCGTCATATCATGGTAGCGGGCACCCATACTGCTAAATCGCTAGACGACTCCGGGCGCGATCGTGTGTGGCGCCTGAGTGCATATGCGCTCACTGCGCTCACGTTCGTCGCGCTCTTCGCGGAGCCGATCGCGAACCTGGTGCGCACGTGGTGGACGAGCCCCGATGCCGGCCATGGCCTGCTACTGGTGCCCGTGGCGCTGATCCTGGCGTATCGACAGGGCGTGCGGCCGGGAGCACGCGGCCAACCCGCGTTAGGCATCGCGCTGATCGTCGCGGCTGTCGTCCTGCGCTACGTCGCGGCCGTGGCGGCGGAAGCGTTTTTCGCCCGTAGCGCCGTGGCAATCGCCGCCGCCGGTCTCGTGACGTTTGCCTGGGGCTTTCGGCAGCTGCTGGCCTGGTGGCTACCGGTGACGCTGATCGCGCTCGCGATGCCGCTACCGGAGATCATCCTCAGCGCGCTCGCATTGCCGCTCCAGATGCAGGCCTCACGGATCGGCGCGGCCCTGCTGGAATGGCGTCAGGTACCGGTCGTTCTCACCGGCAACGTGCTGCGCATACCCGGGCACGACCTCTTCGTCACGGAAGCATGCAGCGGACTGCGCTCGCTCGCCGCACTGCTCAGCCTGGGCGTCTTGTTAGGCGGGCTCATAGCGAAACATCCGCTCACGCGCATTGCGATCGTGGCGATTTCGATTCCGATCGCCGTGCTGCTCAACGGCGTGCGAGTGTTCCTCACCGGGTTTCTCGTGCTCTTCGTGAGCCCCAAGGCAGCCGACGGCTTCTCGCATATGACGGAAGGGTGGTTGATGTTCGTCGTGGCGTTTGGGCTGTTGGCGGCGGTCACGTGGATTGCGGTGAAGATTGAGAATCGCGTACTGGGTCAAAGGTCAAAGGTCAAAGGTCAAAGCGAGCAAGCGGTGCCTCAGACCTCAGACCTCAGACCTCAGACCTCCCGGCGGCTCTGGGTCGCCGTGCCCGCGACCGTCATGGCGTTAGGCTTCATCCTCATTCAGTCGACGACGCGACAGCAGGCCGTCCAGCTCATCGCCCCGCTCAACACGATGCCGCTCTCACTCGCGGGCTATAGCGGCAGCGATCGGCCCGTCACGGAAGAAGAGCGACGTGTCGCTGGCATGACGGATTACGTCTTCCGCGTCTTCGCGCGCGACACGACGGCGTTGTTCTCCGTGTACGTGGGTTATTACGAGTCGCAAGCGACGGGACGCACGATTCACTCGCCGCGAAACTGTCTCCCCGGCGCTGGATGGCAACAGGTCGAGTCGGGGCAGAAGAGCCTAACGGTGGATGGTCGGTCCGTCACCGTGAACCGCTACCTGCTCGCCAACGGGCCGTCGCAAGCCGTGGTGTACTACTGGTACCAGGGGCGCGGTCGGGTTGCCTGGAGCGAGTACGGCGTGAAGTGGGATCTGCTGCGTGATGCGGCCAAGCATGGCCGCACGGAAGAAGCGCTCGTGCGCGTCATGGTGCCGCTCGAACAAGCGACGTCGGGCACGGCGGCAGAGCTACAGGCGCGACTCAAACGAGCCGACGATATCGCGTCGCGAGTCGCGCTGGAGCTGTTGCCGCAAGTCGATCGCGTGCTTCCGCGTTGGGACGCGGCCACGCCAATCACCTAACGCGTCGTTAGGCGCGCGCGCGCCTTCATGATGCAGGCGGGATCGTCGGACAGGATCCCCTGAACGCCTTTCCGCCAGAGCTGAAGTGCCTCACGCGGATCGTTCACTGTCCACACTTGCACTCCGACTCCAGCCGGAGCCAGCGTTCGCGACATCGCCCCGAGTGGGAGCGGAATCCCCTTGTAGCGCGGCGGAATCGACAGCGTCGAGTAGGGCGCGCTACGTCGTCGGATTCCGAGCAGCGCGGGCGCGAGAAGGTCGCGCGCTTCTTGGAAAGTGGCCGTGGTTTTGACGCCGGCGCGGCGAAAGGGAAGTAGAGCGCCGGACACAAACGACCCCACCGTGACGCGTTTTGCATCGCCTCGTGACCGGATGAGCGCGAGCAGAGGCTCGGCGGTCTCGAGTGTCTTCACTTCGATGATAAGGTCCAGCGGATCGGTGACGTCGAGCGCTTCGGCAACCGTCGGGATCCGGATTCCGCGCTCGCGATAGGGATACGTATGCGGACCGAAGCGATACCCCGCGTCGAGCGCCCGCAGCTCTTCAAGCGTTAGGCGAGAAACTTCTCCTGATCCATCGGTCGTCCGGTCGACGGTAGGATCGTGCATGACGACGAGCTGGCCGTCAGCTGTGAGCTGCACGTCGAACTCGACTCCGTCGACCTCTAGCGCAACAGCCTGCGTGAACGCTTCGAGTGTGTTCTCGGGAGCGTGGGCGCTGTTGCCTCGATGGGCGATAACAACAGGTCGAAGGTCTAAGGCCAAAGGTCTAGGCCAAAGGTAGGAGGAAGGAAAAGGGCTGGCGTCGCCTAACGCAACGCCAGCCCCGAAATACTCGCCGTGTGGCGTCTATCTAGAACGTATACTGAAGACGCGTCATGAGCATCGCCCCGATCTCCGGATACCCGGGGAATGAGCGACGCTTGTTGTTGGTGACGTTCGTTCCCATGATCGAGAACAGCGCTTCCCGCGCTGCGATCGGCAGGCGCCAGTTGAACGACAGATCGAGGTACGCCTGTGTTTTTACCGGCTCATAGACGTATGACTGACCGACGACGCCAGGCCTTGGGAACGTGAAGTTCGTCGCGTAGACGCCGGAGTTCACGGGGAATGCGTTTGCATAACGACCGCGAATCTCGTAGCCGATCCCGCGCGGCTCGCTGTTGTAGCGGAACGAAAGCGTCGCCTTGTTGTCAGGCGCGTTGAGCTCCAGTGGCAGGCTGTTGCTGCTGATGATATCTGGAAAGACAAGATCGCTCACCCAACTGTATGTACCGGCGATCGTCCATACGTCGTTGACGGCGAAGTCCGCCGCCATGTCGATGCCCTGAACGTCGAATTCTTTATTTCGCGCCGAGGTGTAGGTCGCGAAGATATCGGTTGCCGTGGCGAATCTCGGATCGTTGAACTGGACGATGCCTAACGGGACGGCCGCGAGCCCCGGCTGACCACCGGCACCGGCGACGAGCTGCGTCGCGATCTGGCCTGCGGCCGCCTGGGCCTGGGCCGGCGGAAGTCCTTGACGTATCAACTCGGCCGCGATCTGCGGACCAATGTATGCACCTAACGACTGGCCATTGAAGAGAATGCTCGGCGTCGCGAGGCCTGCAGGATTCCCGACGTCGCCACGCTTCTGATACCAGCCATCGATCGACAGACGCACGCGGTCGCCGAGGATGCCTTTGTAGCCTAACTCGTACGTGTTATTGAATGACGCTTCCAGCGGTCCGATGTCTGCTACCTGGCCAGGCGTTAGGTCGAGCGCAGGTTTGGCCGCGTTGCTCAGATACGTGATGCGAGTTCCAACTTGCGCATCGGTCGGACGCAGGCCGGCGAGCATGCTCGCAACAGCAGCAGCGCGTTGGGCGCCAAGCGTCGGCGTCAGAAGCGCTGTGATTTGCGGCGCCAGTGCCGTGAGCAAGCCAGGGTAGGCCGTGTTCGCCGTGGCGTTGACGAACGTGTTGCCGCCGGCGAAACGCGACATCATGCAGAGGCCGCCGCTCACAGAGTTCTGGCAGGAGCGGTTGAACGTCCAACCGGTTTTGGGTGGGTTGCCTAATGCACGAATATCATAACCCGAGCCCTGAATGTTGCGCGCCTGGATGAGATCCAGGAACATCGTGAAGTTCGCCGGCGTCTGGAACGCACGGTTGTATGTGAAGCGGAAGTTCTGCGTCGGCGTCGGTTTGAAGATGAGCGCGGCGCGCGGCGAAACCTGGTTCCCTTCGATGCGGCTGTGATTGTCGATGCGCAGCGCGGCGATGAAGTCCCACATGCTGCTCAGGCGTGACGTCGACTGGATGTACCCTCCCATCTCAGTTACTTCGTCATTGTCTTCGTTGCGTCCGTTGATCGTGTTCCCGGTGCGCGGCTGCGTCTTGATCCAGTCGACGCCGTAGACAAAGCCTTGGCGCGTCCCGAAGTCCCACGAGTGCTGCAATTGCGCCGCGAAGACTCGCGACTTGTCGACAATCGGTTGACCCGATCGGAGCAGGAACGTGCCGCCCAAGTCGAGTGAATCGCTGTTTCCTGCATCGCTCATGTTGGCGAAGATCTGTCCGAACCAGCGGCCGACCCGGGCGCGTTGCTGCAGCGAGAGGTAGCTCCAGTTCTTCACTTGCGCGGTGCCGTTGGCGCCGGTGTACTCCATGCCGCTCCCTAGCTTCGTGTAGCCGAGCGTAGAGACGAGCTCCACTTTCTCTGTTGGCCGCAGATCGAGGCGCGCTTCACCAGACGTGCGCTGGAGGTCGAAGTCGCGCACGTTAGGCCGTCCGCGGCGTCCCGCTGGGGCTGCGGCTGGGAAAACATCGGGCTCGCCAGGATCCTTGTACTCCCACTCCTTCGCCGTGAAGTAGTCACCCGAGATCTTGAAGCCGGCTTTGTCGCCCAGCAGCTGCGCCGTGCGGAATGAGCCGCGCAGCAGCGAGCGCGAGCCGCCGTCGATCGTTAGGGTCGTTCCCTGTGACGTGAACGGTGACTTCGTGATGACGTGCAGCACGCCGTTGGCGCTATTTGGTCCGTACAGCGCCGAGGCGGGGCCTAACAACACTTCGACGCGCTCCACGTCCTCATTCGTTCCGGTGAACAGATACGGCACGTTCACGCGCAGCGACGGCACCGAGGCGAAGCGGTAGTCCTGCAACATTAGGATCGAACCAGAGAATGCGTTGTTGAACCCGCGCGCGACGATATTCGCCTGCATAACGCCGCCCTGGTTCACATCAACGCCGGGCACCGTCTTGATATGGTCGGCGACAGTCACCGACGGCCGCTCCTGAATCGACTTGACATCGACGACTGAGATCGATGCCGGTGCTTCGAGGATCTTCTCCTCGCGACGCGATGCCGTCGTGACCACGGGATTGAGCTCGGTCACGATGATCGTCATCGGCACATTCACGGTCGCGACGCCGCCTGACGTCACGTTCACATTCGGCACTCGCCGCAGGGCGTAGCCAATGCGAGAGACCTGCACCGTGTACGTCCCCGCTTGCAGGTTGGTCAATTGATAGGCCCCGTTCCCGCCCGAAAGGACTGCCGCGACGCCGACGCCGTTGGCGCCAAGCGCTTGGACGCGCGCCCCAACGATCCCTTGAGCGTTTGATGAATCGGTCACACGCCCGCTGATCGAACCCGTTTGTGCAAGGGCCTGACCCGACGAGAATGCGACGATCGCGAGCAGACCTAGGACATAGCGGGCACGAACCTCTGGTACCGCGAGCCTCAATAGTTGCCAGCTTCGCATGTGCTCCTCGGAGAAGGGTTTGACCGCCTCCCGCACGAGGCCGGCGCGGCCGCCTGAAGATAGAACCGAGCCCTTTGAATTCGCCATACGGTGCTATTTCACGATGGGCGTTTCGAGTGCGACGGTGCCGGGTAATAATAGGACATGCGGCTCCATCCACTCGGCCTAACTGTGGCCATTGCGGCGCTGTCACTGCGAGGCAACGCGCAGGACACGTTGGCAACGGTCGCGCGCGCGATGTACGGGGATTTGGCCGTGATCGTCCAGGTGCGCTCGAATGAGGTGCGCCTCGCGGTCGATAACGGAACCGAGAACATTTTCCTGTCGTTTGTCGGCAGCGACGTGCGTCGCTGGTCGGATTCGACGATGCGTTTGTTGACGCGTCGCCGGAGCAAACGGGACACGACGTCGTGGCGCAGCGCGATGCACGAACCAGGCGAACGTGCTGGAACGACTTCGCTGAGCATGCGCGTGGACGAAGACGGCCCCGTGCTCACATTGTTCTTCGCCGATGATTCGCTAGTGGAAGTGCGCGGGCCGATCGATGCAGAAGATGCGCAGGCCTTTGCCCGCGTGTTACAGAAAGCGAGCGTGTTGGCGTTAGGCCCGGAGCGTAAGCCAGC
>CBQVAZ010000147.1:0-7888 GCA_967720205.1 uncultured Gemmatimonadaceae bacterium
TCGGATGGCTGATCTTAGGCCACATCGGCCTGGCTCGCCTAACGCGCCGAGCTGACATTGTGCTCGACCGGGAATGGCTTCTGGCGCTCGAGCGAGCGCGAAACGACCTCGGGATCACACGGGATGTGCGGCTCTTGCGCAGCTCGGCCGTCGGAGCGCCGATCACGTGGGGCTTCATGCGACCGATCGTCGTCCTGCCGCTCACGGCAGAAAGTTGGTCGGCCGAACGACGTCGCGTTGTATTGCTGCACGAGCTCGCACACGTCGCGCGGCGCGACTACGTGATGCAAATGGTCTCTGCGGCAGCCTGCGCGTTGTACTGGTTCAATCCCGTCGTTTGGCTGAGCGCGCGGCGATTGCGCTATGAGAGTGAGCGGGCGTGTGACGACCAGGTACTCGCCACTGGAACCGCATCGGCCGATTATGCAGCGCACCTCCTCAGCGTCGCCACTGGGTCGCGCGCGTTGCGGCTGACCGGAAGCGTCGCCATCGGCATGGCGCGACGCTCGGCGCTCGAAGGGCGCCTGCTCGCTGCGTTGGATCCGACGATCACGCGAGAACCGTTGACTCGACGTACCCGAGTGCTGAGCATGGCCGCGTTAGGCGTAGCAGTGCTTCCACTCGCGGGAATGCGGCCCGTGCAGCGCGAAGCGCCTGCTGTCGTCGCACCGCGCGAAGCGCCGGCCCTTGTAGCGACGAGCGGCACAGCAAACGTATCTACCGTTGTCGCGACGAGTCGCGCGCGCGACGACTCTATCTTCGAAAGGTCAGTGAGGGCCTCGCCTGGAGAGCGGCTGTTCCTCGACCTCGAACCCGGTGGTGACGTATCTGTGCGCGGATGGGACGAGTCTCGCGTGCAGGTGCGGGTGAGGCTCGCGGGTGACAATTGGCGCGACATCTCCGTCGATGTCGGACGCGATGCCGACGGCGTGCTGGTGCATGCGCAATTCGATCGGCGGCGCAGCAACCAAAGCTCGGACAACGTGTTCGAGATCCGTGTCCCGCGGCGATTCGACGTACGCCTCCGGTCCGGCGGCGGTGACCTAACGATCACCGACGTTGAAGGGAATTTCGACGGGACGAGTGGCGGCGGTACGATCGTGCTCGAGCGCTTGCGCGGCCGCGCCTCGCTTTCAACAGGTGGGGGCGAGATTCGCGTGGACGATGTGAACCTCAGCGGATCGGTCAGTACCGGTGGCGGCAAAGTCACGCTGTCTCGTGTGAGCGGCGGCCTCCGAGGCTCGTCGGGCTCCGGTCCGGTCGTCTACGGCGATCGTGGCGAATCGAGAGGACAGGGTCGCAACGACACGACGGCTGACTTGCGCAATGTCACCGTCCGGCCCGACGGCAAGCGGATCGCGTTAGGCACGATCACCCGAGCCGAGGGTGCTCCCACTCTGCACATCGAAAAGGCGGGCGGGGCGGTAGATATCGACGAGGCACCAGGCGGCGTCGTGATTTCCACAGGAGGCGGCGACATCCGCGTCGGCAGATCGGCGCGTGTCGTCGAAGCAAGTACTGGGGGTGGCGATATCACGATCGGACCCGTGGCTGGTTCCGTCATCGCGGGAACTGGAGCTGGAGCCGTAAGCGTCACGCTCGTCGATGCTGGTGGAGAACCGCAGAACGTCGACATTCACGCCGGGGTCGGACGCGTCACTGTGATATTACCGCGCGACTTCGATGGGACCTTCGAGCTGGAATCGGCATACACTCGCAACTTCAGGCGAGCGACGGAAATCCACAGCGACTGGCAGCTCGACGTGGCCCACTCCGACGAATGGGACGATCGCGAAGGTACGCCGCGTCGCTATGTGCGCGCGGAGGGAAAGGCCGGCCGCGGACGCGGCCGAGTCTTCATCAAGACAGTAAATGGAGATATAGAGGTGCGTCGCGCCCGTTAGGCACGCGCGTCACCACGCCAGTCTGATCAGGAAAAGCGCGCCGAGCACTTGCACGTTCTTCGGGTTCAGCTGGGCGCTCAGCGATGGGCGCTCAGCCTGCAGGCGTGTCTCGAAGATGCCGCGCAGCGTGTACTTCTGCCCGATGCGCCGCTCCACGGACGCGCCTGGAATGGTCAGCGAGGGTCTGACGCGGCCGAGCACAAAGGTGTGACGGTCGGTGTATTTGCCGATCTCGATGTCGGTGCCTCTGAGAAGCGTCTGGAGCGAGCCTAACGAGAAGTCGGCGGGCATCTCGGCTGGGGTGATGTTCAGTACGTCGGCGCGCGTGGAAGCGGCCAGATCTGCCCGCGCCTGATCCACGAGCGCGCCGATCGCGATGCTCGCCATCTGCCGCCTCGCCAACGCTCCAACGTTTCCGGCCAGCGACGATCCTCCCTGACCGTCGCCTTCGAGTCCGGTGTTGGCGAACTGCAGCAGTGACGACGACGACTGACCGAATGCGAGGAACGCAATCAGGTCCGACTGAGACATTGTTGGCTGCGCCTCGCTTTCGAGCGACAAGCTTGGCCGGCGCAGCGTGCCGCCGATGATGACGCGAATGTCGAGCGGAGGGCGACCGGCCTGCTTCACTTCATGCGTCGCCAGGATTTGCAGCAACGGATTCGGATCAGGTTCGCCTGTAAATCGCACGGAGCCGCGCGTCACGGTGAAGCGCTTGCCCATGAACGTGTAGTCGCCCTGATCTGTGTACAGCGAGCCCACTACAGCAAAGCGCCCGTCTGTCGAGGGATCGATGCGCAGGTTCACCTTCCCGTAAATCTCGACGTTCGCGTCAGGCGATCTGGCGAAGATTCCGCGCCGCCCCTCGATATCGACATCGAGTCGCAGGCCTCGCATCACCGCCGACGGCGGTGCAACGTCGAGCTGCCGCGCCGTCGCTGTATCCACAACTGCAAAGATCGCTGGATCGTCGGTGTTGATGATGTCGAGCCGCGCTGGGTCCGGGATGTAGATCACACCGTGCCGAACCAGCAGACTGCCATTCACCGTTAGGGTGTCAAGCGGACCAGTGATTTGCAGATTCGCATCGGCAAACAGGGTTCCGCGTTCATCGTGCAGCAGCTGCGCACGCGTCGACTGCAACGTGACGTTGAAAACGGGACGGTCGAGCTCAGTGAGCACGATCACTCCCGAACCGCGTACGACGCCAAGGCTGTTGCCGCGCAACGAGTCAATCACGAGCGAATCGCCTGACATGTGCAAGCGACCGACGAGGTTCCGGACGATGATGCCCGTTGCAGCCACCGTCAGGTTGGTTGCGTCGACGCCGAGTGCGCCTTCGAGCTGCGGCTTCTTCCACGTGCCGGTGACGGCGATCCGGCCGTACGCTCTGCCGCCGATGTTTGGAATCTGTGGCGTGAATTCCGCGATGGGCGACAACGGAATGCTGTCGCCTTCAATCGTTAGGGCCAGCGGAGCGTCGAGCAAGCGTGCGCGCACCGAATCGGCCAGCGATAGATCGATCGGAACGGTTCCCTTGATCGTCGCAAGTGCGCCGTCGTTCGCGCGCTGCATGCGGCCGTCCACTGTCAGCGTGCGGTCGGCGTACACGAGCGTCGTGCTGATTTCGGGAAAAGCCGCGTTCCTGTACCGCGGATCGGTGACGAGTACGGTCGCGTTGATTCGCGGAGAGGCGCGCGTCCCCTCCATCACGCTTCGGAACGTCAGCATCCCGTCGGCCATGACGTCGCTTTGGAGCAGCGTGAGCCACGGTGCGAGACGCAGGCTGTCGACCGCCAACTCGATTCGGCCTGGATCGACGTCAGGCATCTCGCCGTTGACGAAGATGCGCGCGCCGCCTTTGCCGTCGCGGCTACGCATTTCGAGCGAGTCAATCGTTATGCCACGCCCGTGCCAGCGGACCACGCTCTGGCGTGTCGAAGCCCACGCCGTTGAATCGAAGCGCAAGCGCACTTCGCGCAGCCGCACCTCGCCTTCACGCGCGCGTAAGGCGTACGTCGCATCAAGCCGATACTCGGCGGTGTCGCCTGGGAAGACGGACACCTGTACGTCGCCTTCGCCACGGGCATAGCTCCCCTGGAAATGCGTGCTGTCGAATGCGAAGCCGGTAATGCGCAACGAGTCCAGAGCGCCGTCGGCCACGACCTTATTGTTAGGCGTCGCCGCGTCGGTCCATCGCGCGTTGACGGTGCCCGCTCCGATGAGGCTTCCGCCCCAGATAATGCCTGGCGTCGTCGCAGTGCCCGTTAGGTCGAAGCGCTTCACACTTCCTTTCGCTTCACCCGAGGCAGCAATCGATCCGAAGATCGAGTCACGCGGAATCGGCTGGAGCGGCTGCGCCGCTTTCGGCGCCTCGGGTCGCGCCTCCCGGCGGATGTCGGCCGCGAGCTGCGCGGCAGGATTCGACTGCATCTGAACTTCGCGCCGAACCGAGTCCTGGTACTGGCGCACGCGGGCGAGCCTAACGTCGAGCAGCGGTCGCGCGGCGACGACACCGGTATCCCCAGTCGCAATCCAACGACGCAGGCCAGCCAGATCGCCGATCGCCGCGCGATAGCGCAGCGTCCCTTCACGCTCGGCAACTATGCCGAACGTTCCGGCCGCGCTCGCCGAACCGAAGCTCGCCACGGCACCGAGCGTATCCACTGTCACTAATCCGTCTTTGGCCGCAGCCTTGACAACGACATCGCGGAACTCGGCGCTGTCTACCATAAGGACGCGCAGATTCGCGCCGACCCGCGCATCGACGGTCGCCAGCCGCGTCCCACGCCCTTCTATAGTAGTGACGCCCTCTATCGTCGTTGCGGGAAACGCGCGGATCATCGTCTGTAGATCCACATCGCGCACCGTAACGGTCGCTGTGTAGGCCGGGACGTTGTCGTTAGGTCGACGATACGTGCCTTCGATGTGCGCGAAGCCGGTGTCCGGCAGGTTCAGATCGAGCGTCGTTGCGAAACTGCGTGGCGTTCCGCGCAGCCGGCCGGTGCCTGTCACCTCACCGCGGAAGTCGGTGCTGTCGATGAAGTGCTCGACGAGCTCGAGAGACACCGGCTTGAAGTTCATGCCGACGTCCATTCGCGAGCTGTCCTTGATTGCGATGGAGCCCTCGCCGTCAACTCGCGAGATGATGCCGTTCTCGTTATGGACGAGGCGGTACGGCCCGCGCAGTCGCGACGCAGTCGAGCCGCTCAGCGTCGCATCTATGGTAACTACGCCTTCGACGTGTGGATCGAACCCGAGCTCATTCGCGACTGTTACCGGCACGCGCTCGCCGTGAACGACCAGCCGATTCATTGTCGTCGCTTCACCAAACCCCAGTCCACCGCGCGCTGTTATTCGGAATGGCGCGTGACGCAACGGGTCCATTGTCGCGGCAGCATTCACGCGCATTGCCTCGAACGGCCCTTCGGCCGTGGCTCGGCCCGTTAGGTGGCCGGCAATCGGTGACTTCGCCGACGGCTCGAAATGTTCGATCAGCGATGTTGGAAAGCGCGTGAATGCGAGATCAGTATTTCGCAGGCTCATCGCCGAGTCGCCGATGACGAGACCAAGCTTCCCGGCCAGCTCTGCCGTGCCAATGCGGATATCGGCGTTCGTAAAGGAGTATTCGGTCGCGCCCGTATCACGAACAGCGATTGTCATATCCAGACGGCCGCCGCCGCTGTCGGGCAGGATTGGCAGCAGCGGGCGGATGTCGGCGAGCGTGAGTGTGTCAGCGTTGACGGACCCGAACATGTCGCCGTTGCCCAACATGTACACGATGTTTCCCTTCGTGCGCGTTCCGGGAAGGTCGAGCCTGAAATCAGGGGCGGTGATCGTGTCGGGGCCGATGCGGACCTCGCCGGCGAATTGCCTAACGTCGAACGATGGCGGATTGAAAGGTGCCGCGATCATTGCCAGCGAATCGACGTTCAGCACGATGTCGCGACTCGCCGGGTCCGCTACGATAACGCTCGGAAGTCGCGCGTTGATCCTCTCGAACTCGATCGTCTGCCGTAGACCATAGTCGGCGCGATCCACGCGTGTGCGCGTTTCGCTGGCGAGTGCCGCGCGGATCACGCTGTCTTTCTGGACTCCGGTGAAGCGCTCGTCAGGTGACCATGGTCGTTGAAGCACGACCGCCCCATCGAGCATCGTCACATCGCGCAGCATCACCCAATCGCCGAAGCCAGCCGTAGAATCGGTGCCGCCGCCTTCACTCTTGAACAGCCGCTCATAGTTCCAGTCCTGAGTCGGCGTCTTAATCAAATAGATGCGCGGCTTGACGAGCGTGAGATGCGAGACGGCGACGCGCTTGGAAAAGAGCGCCGACGCGTTGACTCGTGCCGACACTCGATCGGCCGTCAGGAAGGTCTGGCCGGTAGAGTCGGCGATACGAACGTCGACGAGCGAGAAGTCTCCGAGAACGTTTCCTTCGAGTCGCCCGATGTCGACAGTGCCGTTCACGCTATGCCGAATTCTGCCGAGCGCGAACGAGCGCACGCGGTTGCGGCCGTAGTCGCTGCGTGTGAGCAGCGCCAGCACGCCGATGCCGAGCAACGCTAGCACGAGCGTGACGACGAGTCCGATCCGCACGCCGCGCCGCATCAGAACGCAGGCCCGATGGCCAGGTGAAGCGTTAGGCGATTCAGCACCTTGCGCAGCGAGCGTCCACTCGTCTCCGACTCGTCGAAGCGGCGCCTCGTCTTCAGCGTCACGAGCTGCAAATGCCCGGTACTATCCGTCACCTGCGTGATCACAGGCAGGTCATCAACGGTTCTCGGCCGAATACCGAGATCCAGTCGCACGGGACCAACGGGCGTCGAGAAACGCACCCCGAAGCCGGGTGTGATGGCTCCGGTCGCGCCGAACAGATCCGAGAAACGTCGCGTGCCCACGACGGCTCCATCGACAAAGACAGCGCCTGTCAGTCCCTGCGCGAAGGTAATCGGAAAACGGTATTCCACACTCCCCTCGGCTAGCGACGTACCGCCTAATGGGCGTGGCTGAAAGTCTCGCGCGCGAACCCCTGGTTGATTGGGGTCACACGTGCCGTCGACCAACTGACTGACAGTGCAGGACGTGCTGCGCGACGTGTCGGTGAGTTTGGCTGGATCGATCGTGAGAGCGCGCGGCCCGAGTTGATTTTCGCCATACCCGCGCACCGACTGCGATCCACCCGCGAAGAACTGCTTGCGCGGATGCAGCACGAGGGACGCCGTGTCACTCGGAATGCCGAGCGTTCGGTTGGTCCCCGGTAGCGCTCTGACGAAACCGAGCCTAACGCGCGCGGCGAGGACGGTGGTGCGCGACGTGCGAAAATACTTGCTCGCCGTGGCATTCGCGCGGCCGTACTGGTAATCCGAGGCCGTGAAGCGCGAAGCGTATTCCAGCTCGACGCGCCCGCGCATGCCCTGCGTGGGCGTGAACGGGCTGTTCGTGCCGTCGTAGCGCGTGACGAACGCGATCGGCGAGAGTGGGTGCCGCTGCGCAATGACGCGGACTGTCGACGGCACGCAGACGCCGGCCGCGACACAGAAGTACACATCGGATGCTTCGATCCTCGACGCCTCGTACGTGTAGCCGAGCGTCGTGTTGGTGCGGATGCCGAGGTCGCGAGTCATCGAGATCGTGCCGCCGGCGCCCACATCGGTCACCACGCCAGGCACGCTGCGACGATGCGTGAAGACGCTCGCGGTGAGTTGGTTGCCCGCTTTCAGGAACCACGGCTGCGTGAGCTCGAGACTGGCCGACCATGTGGGACGCAGGAACGGCTCGCGCTCGCCCGGCAGCGCGCCGTTCGTCACATCGTAGAAAACGCCGTTGCCGTTCAGTTGATTGGCGAGCAGGTTGCTCACCGTTCCACGCAGCGTTAGGCGACGCGCACCGCCGAGAAAGTTGTAGCGCGTAAAGAGTGATTCGAACTGGAGGAAGTCCGCCGTCGTGAAGCCTGCCTTGAGATCGATGTTGCGCAGCGGCGCCTC
>CBQVAZ010000148.1:0-7867 GCA_967720205.1 uncultured Gemmatimonadaceae bacterium
CGCGGGCGGCGAAGCTGGATCCGATTACGGCGCTGCGATACGAATAACAACTAACAACTAGGGGATAGGGGATAGGGGATAGAGAGGATAGAGGAACGGGTTAGATTGGCCCGTCCTGCAATCCCGTATCCTCGTATCCCCTGGCTCGTGGTAGTCGCCCTTCCTTCGTCCCCAGCCGATCTCAAGTCCGCAACGTGGCCAGAGATCGAGGCGCTCTACAAGTCGGTTCTTGACGCCCCAGTCACGCCTGAGAGCACAGAGCGCTGGCTGAGTACGTGGTCGCGCCTCGAGGAGATCGTCGAGGAAGCTGGGACGCGCGCGATGGTCGCCTACACTTGCGACACTGCCGACCCAGCGAAAGAGCAAGAGAACCTTCGCTGGTCCGCTGAAATATTCCCGCGCGCCGCGGAGCTGCAGGTCCTGCTCGCGAAGCGACTACTCTCGCTAGGCTACACGCGACCAGATCTCGAAACTGTACTGCGCGGTATGCGCACCGACATCGAGATCTTCCGCGAAGAGAACGTCCCACTCTTCACACAACTCGAAGAGCTCATCTCCGAGTATCAGAAGATCACCGGTGGACTCGAGGTCGATTGGGACGGCGATCGCAAGACAATTCCACAGCTGCAGCCGTTCATGAAGTCGCGCGATCGCGCGGTGCGAGAGCGAGCCTTTCGTGCGCAGTGCGCGGCGTACCTCGAGCAACGCAACGCGCTGAGCGGATTGTTCGATCGCATGTACGCGCTGCGCGATCAGATCGCTCGCAACTCTGCCTTCAACAACTTCGTGGACTACTGCTTCGCGTCGAAGCATCGCTTCGACTACACGCCTGACGAGTGCCGCCAGTTCCACCGCGCCGTCGAAGAGACGGTCGCTCCGGCCGTCGAGCGTTTGATGGAGTATCGTCGCGAACGGTTAGGCGTGCGGACGCTGAGGCCATGGGACACAAGCGTCGTGCTCGCGACAGACACGCCGCCTGTCCCTTTCAAAGACACACCCGGATTGGTCGAACCGGCAAAGGCAATCTTCAACGCGCTCGATCCAGAGCTCGGTGGGCAATTCGAGATGATGGCTCGGGAAAATCTTCTCGACCTCGAGAGCAGACCCGGCAAAGCGCCGGGTGGCTACTGCGTCAAGTTCAGTCATCGCGGAGTGCCGTTCATCTTCATGAACGCTGTCGGCGTTCCGGAAGACGTGAACACGCTGCTGCACGAAGCTGGGCACTGCTTCCATGACTTCGCTGCTCACTCGCAACCTTTCATCTGGCAGCGCTCGTCCGGACACGAAGCCGCCGAACTCGCGTCCATGTCCATGGAGTTGTTCGGCGTCAAGCATCTCGGGCAGCCGACCGGCTACTACACGGAGTCAGAGCGCAACGCCGCCGAGATCGAGCAGTTCGAGGACGTACTGCAGAGTCTCGCGCACATCGCGAGCGTCGACGCGTTTCAGCTCTGGCTGTACACGAGCGGGAAAGGACACGACGCCGAAGCGCGCGACCGCGAATGGCTCGCGATTCGCAAGCGTTTCGAGCGCGGCATCGATTGGAGCGATCTGGAACGCGAGCGCGTCAGTCGCTGGTATCGCCAGCTGCACATCTTCGAATATCCGCTCTACTACATCGAGTACGGCATCGCGCAGATCGGCGCGCTGCAACTCTGGCGCGACAGCTTGCGCGAGCCGGCGGAAACGCTTCGTCGCTATCGTCAGGCGCTCGCGTTAGGTGGAACTCAGCCGCTGCCGGAGATTTACAAAGCCGCTGGAGCGAGGCTGGTGTTTGACGCGGAGGGAATGCGCGACTTGGTCAGTCTCGTTGAGGAGCGGATAGCTGAGCTGAGGCGCTAGGGCAAAACAATCGCTGCGCATGATCGAATACGGACGCGACCAGCTCGGACTGCGATCGATCCTCGCGAGACCGATTCCCCAAACCTCGCGTCCATCGCCTTGCTCGAGAAGCTCGGCTTCGTCCTGACGGAAGAGCGCATCTCCAAGGGACTTCCAACGTCGTTCTTCGAGCTGCGAGAGGCGTCATGAACTGGTTGGCGCTGGGGCCGGCGGGGTTGTTCTTCCTGTTCTTCTTCGGTGTCGTTATCCCGGTCATCGCCTTCAGGGCGCGGGACCGCCTGACGAGAATGCGGCCTGTATCCACGCGGCGGCGGCTCTACACCTCGATCTGCATCCAGCTCTCGCTCTTCCTCGTTCTCGCGCTGCTCACTGCCTGGCGAGAAGGGGTCGACCTTCTGCGTGGGCCCCACAGGATCCTGCTGCCGATCGTCCTCACGCTGGGTCTGTTCGGCCTCATGGTCGCTGCCACGCGACCGATCAAGCGCGATGCGATCCTGCGCCGAGAGCCCAGGGTGTACTTCGCGATGCCGGCCGATGCGGTGGAGATGGCCCTCTGGATCGCCGTGGCCGGCATGGCGGGTGTCGCCGAGGAGATGGTGTATCGCGGCGTATTCAGCGACCTGGCGACTCGCCTAACGGGGAGTATGGCGGCGGCCTGGGCGCTCGCCGTGCTCGCCTTCACGATCGCGCATGCGAACCAGGGGATCAAATCCATGGGCGTGATCGCGCTCTTCTCGCTGGTGGCGCACGCCCTGGTGTATCTCAGCGGAACACTGCTCTTCGTCATCGTGCTGCACGCCGCCTACGATGTGTCGGCGGCCTTCGACTACGTGCGCCTGGGTCGCCAGTTAGGCTATCCGCTGCACGAACTGCCTGACGCGGCTACTCGAGACGCCGTGACGACGCCGACAGCCGCGTCGTCTCCGTAGCACTCACGAACGGTCCCTGGTTAGGTAGAACGATCAGAGGGCCTGACGATTGCCTGACGCGAGGTTAGGCAGTAGACTCGGGAGGGCAGTTTCACCCTAACGGGCGAAACCGGAGGGCGGACTCTGGACAAATCCCGCAGGACGGCGAAATTGTCTGGCGAGCCGTATTCGTCGAGGGCTCGCGCCGGCCAACGGCGTCTCACCCTAACGGTCAGCGCAAGCAGCCCCACCACTCCACCCCTCTCCTCACGACCGTCTCCACGACGAGGACGGAGACCCTAACAGGAACCACATCTATGGCAACGCGGAAAAAAGCAAAGCGAGGAGGCGCCAAGCGCGGGAAAGCAAAGCGCCGCTCCAAGAACGCGACCGGCACACCTGGCATCAGCCGCATCGATCAAGCGTCGACGCGGACGCACGGCTTCTTCGTGCGCGTCGGGTATCATCGGACGCGTGACGGGTCCTGGCGGCCGAAGCATCGTTCGTTCTTTGGCGACGCTTCGTACGGCGGCAAGGCCAAGGCGCTGAAAGCCGCTCAGACCTGGCTCAAGAAGGTTTCTAAGTAGCGTGTCCTCGTAGTGGGGCCGGTGCATGCACGATGCGCCGGCCCCATCGTCGTTCCCGCATAACGCGGGCGATGGTCAGAGAGCGTTTCTCAACACGCTGAATCGAGCGCGGTGCGCTCTGGCGCGCGCACATGCCGCCATACCGCCCGCGCGTTTGCCCTCCCCTCCCACCACTCCGAACCCCTCCCCGCGCGATCCAGCCGGCGGAAGTCTGGTCGGGCGCTGGCGGCTGCTCCGAGCTGATCCCGCGCTCGAATTTGCGGCCGGTGTACGCATGGAGTTTCTTCCAAACGGACAGCTGCTCTACACAATCCCCGTCGAAGACGACGAGATGGTGGTCGAGCTTATCTATCGGGTCGAGGGAAACACGCTGCGGACCGACAACCCGCTCGCGCCACACGCGACAGCCACGCATTACGAGCTCGGACCAGGCGACGTCCTCATCCTGAACTTCGCAGGCCCGCGGGCGTGGTTTGTCCGGGAACTCTAAACGAGGCCTTAGGCCATAACCGGCAGCTAAGGACTAAAGACCAAGGACTAAGGACTTACTCGTTATGGTCCCTCTCCCGCACGGCCGCCTCGACGCCATCTGGCGCAAACGCGCCCATCGTGGTCCCATGGATCCGCTTAACGAGGCGACGCTGGAACCCGGCCGGGGCATAACGGGAGATGCGAATTCAGGGGGACGGAGACAAGTCACCATCATCGAACGCGAGCGCTGGGACGCTCATATGGCGGCACTCGACGCCAAACTCGATCCCTCGACAAGGCGCGCGAACCTGATGGTGAGTGGTTTCCCGCTGGCAAATGCGCGCGGTCGCACGCTGCGCATTGGGCGCTCGCGGATCCGCATCTTCGGCGAGACGAAGCCGTGCGAACAGATGGAGGAGGCCCTTCCGGGTCTCCGCCGCACGATGTACGACAATTGGGGTGGCGGTGCGTTTGGTGAGGTGATCGAGGGCGGTGTGATTACGATCGGCGACGAGGTCGCGTGGGATGACAGTCCAGCCGACGGCCAGACTTAACGAGCGCAAGGATGCCGATCTTCACTAAGTCGATCATCAGCACCGAGTGCGACGAATGCCGCCAGTTGTTCGCCATCTCATCAGGCGGCGTCTGCGAGAATTGCCGGCGGATCCTGTGCACGGAGCATTTGCACGGGAGTGTCGCGCGTCGGGTGGCGATCGCATTCGGCGCGCAGATGCTGTGCGTGCGATGTCGCTTGGGCCTGCCGATTCCGCCCAAGAAATGACGGAGCGGCTCTACTACAGCGACGCGTATTGCGCTCGATTCGACGCACGCGTGGTGGAAGTAGTCCAAGGCGACAAACGTCGAGTGTATCTCGATCGCACGGCTTTTTATCCGACGTCCGGGGGCCAGCCGCATGATGTCGGCACGCTGGGCGGCGCGACTGTCGTCGACGTCATCGATGAAGGCGATCGCATCGCACACGTTGTCGACGGCAGCATAACAGACGATTCCGTCAGCGGTGAAATCGATTGGGTGCGCCGCTTCGATAACATGCAGCAGCACACGGGACAGCATGTGCTCTCCGCGCTCTTCGCCGATTCGTTAGGTGCGCAAACTCAGAGCGTGCACTTCGGCGCGCAGAGCTCCACGCTCGACTTGAGTCTCGAGCGGCTCACGAACGATGAGCTGGCGGCCATCGAGCGCCGAGCGAATGAAGTCGTTTGGGAAAATCGTCCAGTGCGCGTGAGCTTCGAGGACGCCGCAAGCGCCGCTGGACTGCGCAAGGCATCCGATCGCGCGGGCGAGCTCAGAGTCGTCAGCATCGAGGGCCTCGATCGCAGCGCATGCGGCGGCACGCACGTGCGCGGCACGAGCGAAATCGGACTGGTGTTCCTGCGCAGAACAGAGCGCGTGAAGAAGGCGCTGCGCGTGGAGTTTCTCTGCGGCGGTCGCGCGCTCACACGGGCGCGCGCCGACTTCTCGCAGTTGGCGCGCATGGCGCAGAGCGCGTCCACGTCGGTCGAGGACCTGGCGGCGGTCTTCGATTCCCAGATGACGGCGCTGCGCGACGCCGAATCGGCGCGACGACGGCTCACGGAAACGCTGGACCAGTACCGCGCGCGGGAGCTGCACGACGCGACGCCAGCCGACGCGTTAGGCGTTCGTCGATCAGTGCAGCGCTGCGATCTCGCCACGTCGCTCGAAGATGTGCGTGGGCTCGCTCTGGCGTTCTCGACGCTCCCGCGCGCGGTATTTGTTGCGGCAACCGAAAACCCGGCCGCGCTTCTCATCGCCGCATCGCAAGACTCGGGCGTGAACGCTAGCGAGCTTCTTCGAGCGGCGATCATCCCGCTCGGCGGCAGAGGCGGTGGCTCAGCGCGTCTCGCGCAAGGAACCGTGCCAAGTGGCGCGGCACTGGCTACTGCTCTTAGCTCCCTATCCCCTGCCGCGCCAAGCCCGGCCGCATAGCTTTCGCACGTGCCAGATTACCTCGATCGCAGACCTAACGAGTACTATCCCGTCGCTGAGCGGCCGTCGTTCACGGTCGTGGCCGATGACCAGGTGGAGCCGCATCGCGGTGCGTTGGCGTTCATGGCCACCGTCAAGCGCCGCGGCGTGTGGACGTTGGCCAAGCGCTTTCGCATCGCTGCTGTCATGGCGGAAGCGAAGATCGATCTGCGCGAGGCCCGCATGACGAGTCGCAGTGAGATCGAAGTGTTCGCCTTCTGGGCCTCGATCGAGATCATCGTGCCGCCGGGTATACGCGTCGACGTGCAGGACAGCGCCCTCATGGGCGAGGTGAGTTGGGAGTCCACCGACAGCCAGAACCTCCCATTCGACGCCCCATCGGTCTTCGTGCGGGGCAGCGTGATCATGAGCTCCATCGAGGTGAAAGTGCGCTACGTGGGCGAGACCGATCGTGAGGCGAAACGGCGACTGAAGGCTGCCAGGGGTTAAAAAGCGGTTGGGGGCTGGGGTCGGGGGGCGGGGCGGCAACACTTGCCTCTACTTCTGTCTGGCTCTCGATAGGCGGGTGGCTTAGGTTCGCAGTTGAGACAGGAGGCTGGCAAATGACCGAGCTCAGTGCCTGGCTGGACGGCGCCGCGGCGCGCGTATTCGCGCTGTGCGCGACCCTGTTCGTCGCGCTCAATGCGGGCGCCGTGATGCTTGTCGTTATGAAGCGAGACCGCGCCATGGTGAATCGCTGGACTGCGCGGTGGCTGGCGGCAAACTTCGCGCTGCTCGGTGCCGGCCTGGGAATGCCACTGGCCGCGAAGGTCGTACATGTCACCGTCGACGCGTTCTCGGCGTCGCGCACCCTGACCAATCCGCAGACCCGAGAGTCTGACGCCGAGCCGCAGCCTAACAGGCGGTAGCCTAACGGGTTCGTCACCGCAAAGATCAAAAAGCGGGGAACGCGGAAAACGCAGATAAGACGCAAATAAACGCAGATGCTGCGTTTGGTTAACAAATCGCAGTATCTGCGTTTTCTCGTCCGTGTCTGGGTTAATCTGTGCGGCCGCTTTTGGCCGCTTGCGCGGTGAACCTTGCTCGCGTGTTAGATGATGGGTCGCGGCCGCGACGGGCGGCGCCGATCGCGACGATCTTCGCGCCGATCGCGGATGTCCTCGGCGCGGTCCCGACGATCTTCACGTCTGTCGCGGACATCTTCGCGGCGATCGCGACGATCTTCGCGCCGATCACGCACATCTTCGAGGCGATCGCGCAGCCCGCCGTTGTGTCTCGCGTCGCGGATATCTTCGCGCCGATCTCTGCGATCTTCTCGGCGATCTAACACGTCTTCTCGCCGGTCGCGACGATTCTCATGGCGATCGCGCACGTCCTCGCGATGGTCGCGCACATCTTCGATGCGATCACGCACGCGACGTCTGGTTGGCTGACCATTGGCCGGAAGGGCGACCGCGACTACGAGTATCGCCGCGCCAATGGAAAGGAACAGTTTGGTTGACATGGTTCACTCCGTTCTTCGCTTTCGCTGTATGGGCGCCTGAGGGCGGCGCGTTCATGAGGGTCTGACGCTCGCCGCCCTTCCCCGTTAAGGCCGTCCCAGTGCCTATTTCGCGAGGGGCAAGATTTGCCGCCCGAGCGTGTGCGAAGAGGCGCTTGCTAAACGAGAGAACGAGCAGCGAGTGCACTCGGCAAGCCTAACAAGTACTCCAGTCGATACCGAGGTGAGAAACAGGACATGACAGCGCGAAAATCGGCGCGCAAATCCGTGAAGAAGACCGTGCGCAAGCGCGCCAAGAAATCGGTGCGCGAACGCATGAAGAAGCGCGTGAGCAAAACGGCGCGCACGGCAAAACGAACAATGGCCAAGGCGACCAAACGCTTACAGGCCGCCGGGCGGAAGGCCGCTGATGTCGGAGAGGCGACTGTCCGCAGAGCGACAGGCAAGGGTTGGCACGAGTGGTTCGAACAGCTCGACCGCGCTGGTGCGAAGGCGATGGATCATCGTGCGATCGTCGCAGTGCTGAGCAAGGTGCGTGGACTGCCGGGTTGGTGGCAGCAGATGATCACTGTCGCCTACGAGCGCGCGCG
>CBQVAZ010000149.1:0-7819 GCA_967720205.1 uncultured Gemmatimonadaceae bacterium
CGTCACTCGCCAACGCCGCGCTTCTCGTCAACGGGCGCTACCCGACCGATGGCCCTGTACTCCCGATGGTCCCGGGCACCGTCGCAGGGATGCACAAGGCCTGGCAACTGCATGGATCCAAACGCGTTTCGTGGGCCGACCTGGTCGCTCCCGCGATCCGTGCGGCGCGCAACGGCTACGTGATCAGTGACGGTTTCGCGACCACGCTCGCGCTCGAGCAGCATCGTTACGCAAAGTACGAGTCGAGCAAAGCGCTCTTCTTCCGCGACGGGAAACCGCTCGCTGCCGGCGACACGCTCAGGAATCCGGATCTCGCGTTTGTGCTGGAACAGATCGCCGCGAAAGGCGCCGACGGCTTCTACAAGGGGGAAGTTGCGCGACGCATCGTCGAGGACCTGCGCGGGAAGGGAAACGCGATTCGCCTAACGGACATGTCGCGCTACTTCGCCGCTGAACGTGCGCCCGTATCGACCACGTATCGCGGACACACTGTGTTTTCCAGCGCGCCGCCGGCGAGCGGTGGCAGCACGCTGTCCGCACAGCTCAACATGCTCGAACAGTTCCCCGCGCCAAAGCTCTATACGGACGACGCGACGACATTTCACGCGATGGTCGCGGCGTGGCAGCTCGTACCAACTGGGCGCGGACGCGTCGCCGATCCCGCGTTATGGCCCACGAACACCGAGGCGTTCACGAGCAAGGACACCGCGCGCGTTCGCTGGCGCTGTTTCGACCCCGGCCGCGCGATCGATCCGCGCCTGACGAGTGGCGACACGCTCAAGTGCGGTAACACGACAAGCAACTCGAGCGGCTCCGCCGATATGGGTGGCGACGATGAGCGTCCGCAGGGAACGACAGCGTTTGTCGTCGCGGATGGCGACGGCAACGTCGTTGCCGTCACGCAGACGCTCGGTACGTGGGGCGGAAACTTCTACGTCACGCCCGGCCTCGGCTTTCTCTACAACGACAAGCTCACGTCATATGGGACCGATCCCAGTGCGTATGGAGCTCGCCTGCCGTACGCGCGGCACGGGAGCACCTTAGCGCCGACGATCGTATACCGCGGCACGGACGGTCCGCGCACACCGCGTATCGCGGTAGGGGCAGCCGGGAACGCTTGGATCACTTCGGCGGTTTATCAGTCGATCGTCGGTGTGATCGACTTCGGACTTGACGCGCAGCACGCACTGGAGCTCCCGCGCTTTTTGCCGTCACAGCGGGACGCCGCCGAAGGAATCCCGACGGTCGATATCGAGGACGGGCTGTCTCCGGCCGTCGCGAGCGCCCTCAAAACAATGGGATATCGATTGAATCCGATCTCGTTCCGCGGGGAGTTACGGATGGGGTACGGTGCGTTGATCGTACTCGAGGGCGGCAAGGCAACGGCGGCGGCAGAGCCACGCAGAAGTGGAACGGCAGGAGCAGTACCGTAAACCAAAAACAAATAGCTCTGAGTAGTCCTTGAGTGCAGAGTCTTGAGAATGACCAGGTGCGAGGCAGAGCTTTCATTCTCGAGACTCCGCACTGAAGACTGGGGACTCAAAGCTATTTGTTTTGAACAACAGCCATAGCGTGAGGATTGTGCATCTATGACCGACACAACGAAGCCTAACGACACAGATTTGCGCGCAAAGCTGACTCCCGAGCAGTATCACGTGACTCAGGAGAAGGGCACCGAGCGTCCATTTACTGGCGCGTACTGGGATAACCACGACCAGGGGATGTACCGCTGCGTCGTCTGCGACGAGCCGCTCTTCTCGTCGGCCGACAAGTTCGATTCCGGAACTGGCTGGCCGAGCTTCACGCGCCCGTCAGAGACAGCGTCCGTCGAGACCGAGTCGGACAACTCGCTCTTCATGCGGCGCACGGAAGTGCACTGCCGCAAGTGCGGCGCGCACCTCGGTCACGTTTTCGATGACGGGCCGCGCGACGCCGGGGGTATGCGCTATTGCATCAACTCGTGCTCGCTCACGTTCGACAAAGCGGACAAATAGCGCGCCTTAGAAGCTTGTAATATGAGGCCGGCCTAACGCGAGGCGATGCGAGGCCGGCCTCGTTACGTAGCGTGATAGTCCGGTCACAGAAACGCCGCGTCAGGCTGATTCTTGCCGCGCGAGCGAGTTGCCGCGCATTCCGAAACGAGTCTTTTGCGCGAACGCACTCGCGACGGCGGCTTCATCGGACTGGCGCAGGCAGACTAGCGCGTCCAGTTCGGTGAACCGTCGTCGCCAGGCGGCCGCGCGTCGAACGGCGGTGCCTAACGCCTTTACCCAGGGGCTATAGGCCGTCCAGGAGCGAGTCGTTGTTCGGCGTGTTCGCGATGCGCTTGATCATCCACTCCATGGCGGACTGCGGCGGCATCTGCTGTAAGCCGCGCCGAAGCGTATAGATCTTTTCGATCTGATCCGGGCGATACAGCTTTTCTTCGCGCCGAGTGCCGCTGGCCGCGATGTCGAACGCCGGGAAGATGCGCTTTTCCGAGAGCGAGCGATCCAGCTTGATCTCGCAGTTACCGGTGCCCTTGAACTCCTCGAAGATCACGTCGTCCATGCGCGAGCCGGTCTCGACGAGCGCTGTGGAGATGATCGTTAGGCTTCCGCCGCCGTCTTTCGGGTGCACGGATCGGGCCGATCCGAAGAAGGCCTTGGGCTTGGCCATGGCGGTGGCATCGAGACCGCCGGAGAGGGTGCGGCCTGTCCCTCGTTCAGCCGTATTGTGCGCACGCGCCATGCGAGTCAGCGAGTCGAGCACGATGATCACGTCTCTGCCTAACTCGACGAGCCGGCGAGCGTGTTCCATCGTCATCTCGGTGACTTCCACGTGGCGTTGCGCCGGTTGATCGAACGACGAGGCGATGACCTCACCCACACCCCACGAGATCGCCTCGCTCACTTCTTCCGGGCGCTCGTCCACGAGCAGGATGAGGAGCACGGCTTCAGGATGATTGATCGCGATCCCTTCGGTGATCGCGTGCAGCAGCATCGTTTTGCCGGCGCGTGCCGGGGCCACGATGAGCGCGCGCTGACCGAAGCCGATCGGCGCCATGATGTCGATGCAGCGCCGCGTCAGCTCGGGGCCGCCCTTCGCGGGCCGGCCCGTCTCTAGCGTTATGCGCTTTTCGGGATAGGTCGCGGTGAGCGACTGAAAGTCGGGACGCCGCTCCATGAGCGACGGATTGAGGCCGTTGATTGTCTGCACGTCGCAGACGACCACGCGGTGCCGGTGATCGTGACCCGTGGATGCGGTGACCGAATCGCCGTGGCGCAGGCCGTGCTGCCTAACGAGTGCCGGTGATAGCCATGCGTCACCGGCGTCCACGAGGTAGCTGTTCCCCGCGCGGCGAATGAAGCCGCCGTCGCGTGAGGGCTCGAACCAGCCGCCCGCCTCGCTGTCCGCGACAACAGGCTGCGGCGGGGCCTGCGGCTGCTGGAATTCGCGACGCCCTCGGCCACGATGCCGCCGGTGCCGGCGGCCGTTACGCTGATAGAAGTCACCGCCTTCGCGACCTTCGCGCCGCTGAAAATCTTGACGCTGCTGCGGTGGGCCGCCTTGGGGTCCATCGCCTTCGCGCGGCATGCGGTCGCTCTCGACGCCCGGAGCCGCTTCGTCGCCGCTGCGCTGCTCAGCCGCGCGCGGTCCCTCGCCACTTCCTTCATTGGGTTGCGTCGCTGGCGCCGAGCTAGGTGCGGAAGCTCCCTCGTCACGCGGCGGAGACTCGGACCCTTCGCCTTCTGAGCTGCTGCGATTGTCAGCGTTGTTTGCGATTGGAGCGTCGCCAGGTGGACCCGAATCAGTCAACGTCTCGCCGTCGCGATACGGATTCTCGGAGAAAGGGCGTTCCGCTGCGGGACGCGAATTACCGCGTCGACCGCGTCGGTAAGGACGTCGGCGTTCTGTCATGAGATGGAAAACAGGATGAGAGACAACACTCGGGCGCACGAGCCGCGCAAAAACGCGACCCTAACGGCGCAACAGTCGTTAGGCTATGACGAAGGAATGCTACACAGAGGCGACGTGTGCCCACGGCACACGAGAAAACGCCTCAAATCCTCAGCTGAAATCGAACGATCGAACGCGGCGTGCGAGGCTCGCACAAACCGGACGCTGCCGCGTAGGGGCGGTGTCTTACCTGACGCCGCGAAACCCGTTCACGCTCGGCGAACCGCCCGCAGACACTTTCCAGAGCAAGATTGCTGCCGTCCGAGAGTGTACTGCGAGACCGGGGGCGACAGCTTCGTCGCCAGCGGATGGTACGAGTATTACATGCCGCTTCCCGTAGCGCAAGCACTTAGGCGGGGTCCAGCGACACGCCTCCGTCACATGGACGGCGCCTCTGACGCGAAGCAACAATCTCGCTTCGCTGACCGGCCCCGAGTATGGCCGCTAAATTCGCACCATGGCCGCGACCCAGGCACTCATACACGCACTGTCGACAATCGCTACGCAGGATACGTACACCAAACGCGGGGAAACGGACCACGCTGCACTCGCCGCGACGATTCGCGAGGTCACGCGCGACCTTCCAGCCGACGAGCTGTACGAAGCCGCCGAGAATTTCCGCGATCGTCCGGACATCGCAACGCCGCTGCTCGAAGATGTCGTGCGTGCTCAGCCTAACAACTCGCGCGCACTCGTCAGGCTGGCGAACTGCTACTGGCTGTTAGGAGCTGGCCCGGCACCCGTCGCCGAACTGGCAAGTCGGGCCATCGCAGCCGATCCACAAGACAGGGCCGCGTGGCACCTGTGGGCGCTGGCTGACGAGCAGCCGCGTGGCCGAGTGGGACGCTGGCAGCAGGTCGTCACCCGCTTTCCGGAGGACAACCTGGCGCTCGCCAACGTCGCCGATAACGCGGCTTCCGTCGCCGGCGCGGAGCACGACTACGAAATGGTAGAAGTCGCGATCGCGGCGTACGAACAGCTTCGCGCGCGCGCCACGCGCGACGAGGAACGCGCCGCTGTGGACCGCGCGTTGGAGACCCTTCGTGCCTGGCGCTTCTAGGCTTGCTACTGCTCCGTATTCTCGAGACTCCGCACACGAGAATCGCTGCTCGAACCTCCCTGTTTCAGTCACGAGTTAGACAGTCGTAGCCGAAAGGCCGGGAAACTCTGGAACATATTTGGCGTATCTAATCGCCATCTCCGTCGCGGATACGTCAGTCATGTTCGGTCGTGCCGCGCTGGGGCGTCGAGTAACGCGCCTCCGCGAAGTGTGGAAGACCCCTGGCGTTTGGACACGCCGGAGGGCCCTGGCTGTCGCGTCACTTGCGGTACTCGCGCTGTCACTCACTGCACTGAATACCTGGCTGGCGACGTGTGGATGGCGTGGATGTCCCTCCAGCACAGAGATCCGCGGGTACGAGCCGAGCGAGGGCGGAAAGATCCTCGATCGCAACGGCCGCCTCCTGGCCCGTATCGCGATTGTCAAGCGAGTGAACGTGCAGTTGAGCGCTGTCCCACGACACGTGCGTGCTGCGTTCATCGCCACCGAGGACAGACGCTTCTACAAACACGACGGGCTCGATTGGCGCGCCGTGGCGCGCGCCGTCGTGCGCAACGTTACTTCGTTAGGCGTTCGTGAAGGCTTCAGCACGATCACAATGCAGGTCGCGCGCAATACGTTCATCGCACAGCGCTACCGCGGCGAGCGCTCCATCGGGCGTAAGCTGCTCGAGCTACGGCTGGCGCGCCTTCTGGAGCGTCATCTGACGAAGGACGAGATCCTCGAGTTGTACCTCAACGCGATCTATTTGGGGAACGGCGCATTCGGCGTCGAAGCCGCCAGCCGAGACCTCTTCGGCAAAAAAGTTCGCAACCTCACATTGGCCGAGGGCGCGCTCCTCGCGGCGCTTCCAAAAGGACCGTCGGCATACACGCCTCGCCGGAGCTACGACCGCGCGATCGCGCGTCGGAACCTCGTGCTTTCGCTCATGGAAGAGCAGGGGAAAGCCGACCCTGTCGACGTTCGCCTCGCTCAGAACGAGCCGATCTCGTTGGCCGACAGGGAATGGACACCGTCGGCCCCTAACGAGTCGTTTGCGCTCGACGCCGTGCGCGCCGCCGTCGACTCTATCTTGAAAGGGCTCGGCGAGGAAGGCTCCAACCTAAACGTCTACACGACGATCGATCCGACCGCCCAGCGCATCGCCGAACGAGTCGTGCGGCGCCACGCCGAACGAATTCAGGGCGAAGCGTCCTGGTGGACAGAAGGGGGCGAAGACGAAGTGCAGGGCGCGCTCGTAGCGCTCGATCCGAGGAGCGGTGACATCCGCGCGCTCGTCGGCGGACGGCGTTATGTGCGCGGCACGTTCAACCGTGCCCTCTCTGCGAAGCGGCAGCCGGGTTCCGCGTTCAAGCCGTTCGTCTATGCGGCCGCGCTCGAGACGGGGATGACCCCAGCCTCGGTCGTGGACGACGAACCGATCACGGTCGTTGACGGTTCGAACGAATGGACTCCGGCCAATTACGGCGACGAGTACTTCGGACGCGTGACGCTGCGTTCTGCGCTCGCTCATTCGGCCAACGCAGCGACGGTACGCGTGAGCCGCCGAGTCGGCGAAGCGCGCGTGGTGCAAGTCGCGTCGCGCAACGGCATCCGCTCGCCGCTGCGCGCCCTCCCTGCAATCGCGTTAGGCGCCGTCGAAGTGACTCCACTGGAGCTGGTCTCCGCCTATGCGCCGTTTGCGAACGGCGGCATGCGCGTGTCGCCGCGACTCATCCGCCGCATCGAGCGCGCGGACAAGAGCGAGGTCTGGCGTGGGGAAAGTGAGTCGGAGCAGGTCATGGATCCGAGGGACGCGTTCCAACTCACATCGATGCTCCGCGCGGTTGTCGATGATGGCACTGGCCGCGCTGTCCGCGCCGCGGGAGTTACCGGTCCGGTCGCAGGCAAGACTGGAACGACCAACGGTGGCACCGACGTGTGGTTCGTCGGCTATACGCCGACGCTCGTCGCAGGAGTCTGGTTCGGCTACGACGTACCCAAGTCGTTAGGCGAGGGCGCCAACGGCGGCCGTCTCGCCGCACCGGCGTGGGCCGAGTTCTATCGTGACGGCTGGCGCGAGCGCGGTCCGGCCAACGCGTGGGCGGCGCCCACGGGCATGGTGTCGCGCGAGATCGATCCTGAAACCGGCCAGCTCGCCGGCGAATGGTGCCCGAATCGCGAGCGCGATTGGTTCAAGCTCGGAACGCAGCCGGTCGAGCGCTGCCGCGAGCATAACGAGCCACCGGAAGTGGATGGCTGGATCGTCGATCTTGGTAAAGACCTCCCGGACGCCGTCCGAGACATGATTCGCGAGCGGATGCCGGAGATTCGCGATCGGCTCCCGGAGCTCCGCCGTCAAGTCGAGCGCCTGCCGAGACGACTTGAGAGGTTTTTCCGCCAATAGGTTCTACAAAAGCTTGAACCACAGAGAACACGGAGGAAACCGTTTTTCCTAGATTCTTCTCTGTGTTCTCTGCGTTCTCTGTGGTAAAGGCTTTTGGACTTAGAGAACACCTAACCAGTCAAGCCGTTGCGCGGCAAAACCGGGGAAGATCTTATCGAGCTTCTCGCCGCCCATGTGCTTCGACACGACTTCCGCGAACACGCTGCGGAAATCCGTCGTGAGCGCGAGATCGCGCCCTTCGAACAGCTGCTCGCGCTGCAAGCCAGGCCACTTGCCGAGCACTCTGCCGCCTTTCACGCTGCCGCCTAACACGAACATCGCGCCGGCGTGACCGTGATCGGTACCGCCATTGCCGTTCTGGCTCGCCATGCGCCCGAATTCCGTCATGCTCATGATGAGCACGTCGCTCATGCGCGGTCCGAGATCTGTCACCA